>JBOFFD010000498.1:0-7920 GCA_051648425.1 Planctomycetia bacterium | reverse complement strand
GGTAGCCGGCGGGGAGTCGGACGAGCGGCTTGCCGGCGTCGATGCAGAACTCTTCGACGTCGCGGTAGGAGTGGCTGGCCCAACGGATCGCCAGCAGGACGACGGCCACGTCGGGGCGGTAGACCGGAGCTCGAAACCGTTCGATCGATTCATGTTCGCGGGTGGCGACCCATTCAAGTTCCGCCAGGCCGAACGCATCGACGAGGCGGTCTTCGGCGCCTTGGCGTCGTTCGCCGCCTATCAGGATGACGCACTTTCCGGAGAGCAGCCGGCGGACTTTTTCGATGTCGGAGCTGAGGGTCGAAGTCGCGCGGACGTCTTCGGCGGGCGGTCGCTGAGCCAAGAAGCGTTCCGTTTCCCGCATCGCCTGAAGGAAGCCTTTGGGGGCGTCGTCGGGGGTGGGGCCTTCGTCGACGAGCGGCAGCAGCGCGTCGCGGAGGTCGCGGTTGCTGGGTGCGACGCCCGACGACACCAATTCGTCGACGGTGGTCGCCAGCGTGCGCCAGCGGTCGTCGTTTTCATCGGCGTCGGCCAACTGTTTCGCGATGAACTTCACCTTGCCCAGCAGTCTTTTCTGTTCCTTGCCCCGGTCTCGCCCGGTTTCGATCCCCCTCCGCTGCTGGGTGATGCGCTCCCGCAGGGAAGCCACCAGCGACGGGTCGGCGGGATCGTCGAGACGCATGAAGCGTTGGATGTAAACGCCGTTGGTGTTCGTGTAGTTCTTCAACCAGTGGTAGAGGGCGAGTTGATCGGACTCTTCATACTCGTTGACCTTTTTGACGGCGATCCGCAGCATCGACTGCGCTTCGGCGGCGACCGCCAGCGCGCGTTCCATCCGTTCTGCGTCCGGATCGGCTCCCAGCGTGTGCAACAGGTCGACGGCTTCTCCCGCAGCAAGGAAGCACTCGGCCACGGTTTCCATCAAGGATGAGTCCTTGGGCAACGGCCAAGTCGGCAGCATCATCCACAACAGGCAGCCGGGCATTTGCCGGGCCTGCGTGATGTGTTCGCGGTCGCGGGGCGACACCTCAACCGCGTAGTCGACCCGTTTGGCGATCAGCGTCTGTCGCTCGACCGACCAGCGGGCTCCCACCGCCTTCAATTTGCACCGTTTTTCGATGAGCGGCAGATCGTCGTCGGCGACGCCGGTTCGCCGATCGGTGGTGCGCACCACCTCGACCGTACCGACGCGCGACGCATCGGGCGAGGATTGGCCGAGCAAGAGCGGGGGAAGCGGTTCGACCGGTCGCAGGATCGGCTTGGGAGGTTCCGGCGGAGCGGCCGACGGTGCGAGTTGCGGCGGCAGGCGGGGCGTCGGTCTGTTTGAAAGCGAACGATCCGTTTCCACCTTGGCCGTCGGTTCCGCCGGGACGGCCGGCTTGCGAGTCATGATGACGGTTTCGTCGTCGTGTTCGACGGAAGCGGCGGCGTTTGCGATTGACCAATGTTTGGCGTAAGAAGGCGCCGGCGTTTCATCGACAATCGTCAATTGACGGTTCAACCGTTCGGCGAGTTGTAAGAGATCGGAACGTAGTTGGGGGTCCGCGGCGGCGGCTTTGGCCATTCCCCGCAACAATCGGTCGAAAAATTCCGCGTCGTTGACTTTCGTCATGCCACGTTCGCCTGAGCAGATTGAAATCGGTCTTAGCAGCCGGTCGCTTTTCGATCGTGGACGATTCGTCGTGCGGACTTGGCATCCGCCCGCATGTACCGCAGTCGTCAAAGATATGATCGCGCGGCGACTTCGTCGACGGGTTTCCGCCATAAAAAACAGAAACGCCACGACCAGGGTCGGACGGGGATTCCGTCGTCCCGGACGCGGCGCGGCGGCCTGAACGGTATTTCTTTGTCGGACGAAGACTGCTTTTTGAAACGCCTATTCTACTTCTTCTGTAAGACGATCAGTTTGACGTTTCCGTCCGGCGTCCGCACTTTCAGCAGCACGCCTTCGGCGAGGTCGATTTTGGCGACGATGGCGGCGACTTCGTCGGGGCTGGACACCGCCTGCTTTTCGACTTGAAGCACCACCAAGCCTTCCGAAAGACCAGCAGCGGCCGCTAAACCGTCGACGTCGACTTCGGCGACCACCACCGCCTTGCCCGTCAACTCGACCGGCAATTCGTACTTCTCGACCGTCGCGTCGTCAACCGCGGCCACCGAAAGCCCCAATGCGTCCAGCGAAACGGCGTCTTTCTTTTCCTCCTTCGGACTCGCCCGACGGACGACGGGGGTCGTCACGCCGAAGTTGTCGGGCTGTTCCTCGATGGTGACGACGACCGGGACTTCAGCGCCGTCGCGGAGGACTCCCAGATTCAGTTTCTGGCCGGCCGGCAGCGTGCTGACCATCATTTGCAGTTCACGGCTTTCGCGGATCGGTTGGTTGTTGGCCTTCACGATCACGTCGCCCGACTGCAGGCCGGCCTTGCGGGCGGGGGTCTGTCCTTCGGTGAGCTGTGAAACGCTGACGCCGCCGGCGAGGTTCATCTTGCGGCGAACCGGTTCAGGCAGGTTGCCCATGACGATGCCGAGATAGCCGCGCTTCACCTTGCCGTACTTCACCAGGTTGTCGACCACCGGCTTGACCAGACTGCCGGGGACGGCGAAGCCGATGCCCTCGAAGCTGCCGGAGTTGGACCGAATGGCGGTGTTGATGCCGACGACGTCGCCGTCGAGGTCCACAAGCGGTCCGCCGGAGTTTCCGGGGTTGATGGCGGCGTCGGTCTGCACGAAGTCCTCGTACATCATCGAGCGGCTGGCGCCGAGCTGTCGGCCGCGGGCGCTGACGATGCCGGCGGTCACGGTGCCGCGAAGACCGAACGGGGCGCCCATGGCGATGACCCAGTCGCCGATTTCCAGATGCGATGAATCGCTGATCTTGGCGTAGGGAAGGACGCCGACCTCCTTGGGGTTGAGCCGAACGACGGCGAGGTCGGTCTTCGGATCACGCAGAATGTCCGAGGTAGTGAATTCGCGGCCGTCCTGCAAAGTCACGATCGCTTCGTCGGCGTCTTCAACGACGTGGTTGTTGGTGACGACGATGCCGGCCGGGTCGACGATGACGCCGGAACCGAAGCCGGACTGCGGAATGGGCGGGTGGTCGGGAACTCCTTCCTCCAAGAACTCGCGAAGGCCGCCGGGGTTCCCTTCAAAGAACTTGCGCAACTCTTCCGGGTTGCGGAAGAACTTCTCCATGTCGGGACGTTCGCCCTCTTTGCCCTCTTTCCGGCCTTTCGCGCGGGCTTCGGTCTTCGCCTTCGTGCTGACCGAAACGACCGCCGGCAGCACCTTCTTCACTACGGTGCGAAAGACCTGCGAGCCTTCCTTGGTGACCGGTTCAGGCGGGGCGGCGTGGGACGTCGGTCCGACCGCCGCCTGCCAGCCGATCAAACCCGCCACCGCGACGGCGGCGACCGGACCGGCCGCCCACCAACGGCTTACTTTCAATCCACTCATGGCGCGATCTTCTCCCTTTGCGACCAATCCGACCACGTCGACCGCCGGCGGCGTCGACGGAAACAATCTGGTCTTGATACGGCGACGGCCTTCCGCTTCGTGAACGGCGGCCGAAAAAAAGGTCGATTTCAATTCAAGAACCGCCGCCGTTCCAGCCGGAGCTTGATCTTTTCTCGTTGACGAATCGACGGTATGGGGCGCATCGGCCGGTCGAAATCGGCAGGGCTTCGGCCCGTTGGGACCGCAGGAGGAACGGAAGATGTCGATTCGCCGAAAGTTCGTGTGTTTCCTGGCGATGGCGTTGTCGTGGACGACGTCGTGGGCCGCCGATGAGGCCGCGCCGGCGGCGCCCGCCGACAAAACCCCGGCGGCCAAAACGCCGAAGGTCGCCGCCCCCACCAAGGATTCCACGCCCGCCGACTTGTTGGCGTACATGGAACAGTCGCTGACGTTGGAATCGACCGACGAAACGCCCGAAGGGATCCGCAAGGCGTTCCTCAAGACCATCGAGACGATACTGTCCACGTCGGAACTCGTCTTGAACCACGCCGACGCGACCGACGCGCAAAGGGACGAAGCCCTTCAGTTCAAGATTTCGGTGATGTTCCAGGGGGCGAAGGCCGACGTCGCCGGTCACGCCGACGGCTTGACGGCGCTGGCGGCCGACCTCTTGAAGAACCGCCCGAAGGCTGAAGTGGCCGGCTTGGCCAACTTCTTGGCCATCAAGGCGAAGTACGAAAACGAAGCCGGCCTCGACGTCGCCGCGCTGCCGTTGGTAGAAGCGTTCCTGAAGAATTTCCCCGGCGACGACAGCGCCATCACCTTGCTCGAAGAGATTGGCCTGACCGCCGAAATGATGGGGAAGCCTGCCGAGGCGAAGGCCGCCTACACGCTCATGAAGACGAACTTCGAGGGCCACCCGGCCGCCGACAACGTCGACGGCGTCATGCGTCGGCTCGAGTTGGTCGGCAAGCCGATCGCTTTGGCGGGCGCCACCGTCGAAGGCGACCGCCTCGACGTCGCCGAGCTTAAGGGCAAGGTCGTCCTCGTCGACTTCTGGGCCACCTGGTGCGGCCCCTGCATGGCCGAGGCCGACTTCCTGCGCAAGACCTACGCGAAGTACCACGACAAGGGCTTTGAAATCGTCGGCGTATCCATGGACGAAGACGCCGACGCACTGTCGGAGTTCCTCAAGGAGGCCGACATGCCCTGGAAGCAGGTTTTCTTCGAAGAGGAAACGATGCGGGGCTTCGCCAATCCGATCGCCCGCCACTACGGCATCGCCGCCATTCCGTCGATGTTTCTCGTCGACGCTTCGGGCAACGTCGTGAGCACCAGCATCCGGGGCCCCGACCTGGAAGAGGCGGTCGCCAAGCTGCTGGGCGCGGCGCCGGCGAAGTCGACCGCCCCAGCCGGAAACTAACCAACCGCCGCCCTGTTTTCCGGTGCGTTCGACGCCTATCGAAACCGTCGATCCGAGAGATGTCTCGTTCGACGGTTTTCGCGAGGGCGCCATGGGCAATGGTATCGGGCGGTTGGAATCGACGGCGACGGTCTTCCTGCTCGCCGCGGCGGCCTCGGCGTTCGCGCAGGGAACCAAGGACGACTATGAACGGGCGGCCGGGCTCGACGCTCGTTTCCGCGGCAAAGTCCGCAACGAGACGCTGGTCGTCCACTGGTTCGACGACGCCCGCAAGCTCTGGTGTAAGGTCGATCGACCGGACGGCCGCGGCGAAATCGTCGTCGTCGACGCTGAGTCCGGTAAGAAGTCGGTCGTTTCGGAAACAGACCTGCCGAAGTCGGCCGAGCCTTCCAGTCCGAAACCGGGGAACCGGCGCCGCGATCGATCGGAACACAACGACGGCGCGGCCGACTCGCCCGACGGCCGCTGGACCGCGTTCCGGCGAGACTACGACGTCTGGGTGCGGTCGAAGGCCGATGGCAAGGAAAAACAGCTCAGCCACGACGGTGCCCCCGGCGACGACTACGGCGGCGCCTTCTTTTGGTCGCCCGATTCCCGCCGCCTGGTCGCCGTCAAAACGCGCGCCGGCGGCGACCGCCGCGTCACACTGGTCGAGTCGTCCCCCAAAGATCAACTGCAACCGAAGTCCAGCAGCTACTTCTACCTCAAGCCCGGCGACCTCGTTCCCCAGCCGAAACCCCGGCTGTTCGACGTAGCGGCCGGCCGGCCGATACCCATCGACGACGCGCTGTTCCGCGATCCGTGGTCGTGCGACCGCTTCCACTGGTCGGCCGACGCGAAACGGTTCTACTTCGTCTACAATCAGCGTGGTCATCAAGTGGTGCGGATGGTGGCGCTGGAGGCCGACGGCCGGGCGTCCGCCGTCGTCGAAGAAGAGTGCAAGACGTTCTTCGACTACTCCAACAAGCTGTTCGTCCATCATTTGGAAGCCGTCGACGAACTGATTTGGATGAGCGAGCGCGACGGTTGGAATCATCTGTACGTCGTCGACCGCAAGACCGGAAATGTGAAGCGGCGGCTGACTCGGGGCGAGTGGGTCGTTCGGAGCGTCGAAGAGGTGGACGAAGCGGCCGGGACGGTGATGTTTCGCGCGATGGGTCTGCACGCCGATCAAGACCCCTATCACGTCCACTTCGCACGGGTGAAGCTCGACGGCTCGACGCCGACCGTGCTCACCGACGGCGACGGCACCCATGAAGTCGACTTTTCGCCCGACCGGCGCTGCTACGTCGATACGTGGTCGCGCGTCGACTTGGCGCCGCGGCGGGAGTTGCGCCGGACGGCCGACGGCGCGAAGATCGCCGACCTGGAACCGGCCGACGACGGCGATCTGGCGATGGCCGGTTGGCCGCGGCCGGAGCGCTTCACGGCGAAAGGGCGGGACGGCAAAACCGACGTCTGGGGGGTCTTGTACAAACCGTCGAATTACGACTCGAAGAAGTCGTACCGGGTGATCGAACACATCTACGCCGGTCCGCACGGCCACCATGTGGCCAAGCGGTTTTTTCCGGTCCACTACGAACAGAAGACGGCGGAACTCGGTTTCGTCGTCGTGAAGATCGACGGCATGGGGACGAACTGGCGGTCGAAGGCGTTTCACGACGTCTGCTGGAAGAACCTCGGCGACGCCGGCTTCCCCGACCGGCTGCTTTGGATCAAGGCGGCCGCCGCGAAGCATCTCAACTGGAACGTCGCGGCGGGCGTTGGGATCTACGGCGGCTCGGCGGGCGGTCAGAACGCGGTGCGCGGCATGACGCAACACCCGGAGTTCTACACCGTCGGCGTCGCCGACTGCGGCTGCCACGACAACCGCATGGACAAGATCTGGTGGAACGAAGCCTGGATGGGCCACCCGATCGGCCCGCACTACGCGGAACAGTCGAACGTGGTCAACGCGAAGTCGCTGACGGGCGCGCTGCTGCTCGTCGTCGGCGAACTCGACAAGAACGTCGATCCGTCGAGCACGATGCAACTGGCGGCGGCGCTGATCGCGGCCGACAAGGATTTCGACTTGTTGGTCATTCCGGGGGCCGGCCACGGCGCGGCCGAGTCGCCCTACGCTTCGCGCCGTCGGGCCGACTTTTTCGTACGTCGGCTCGCCGGCGTCGAACCGCGTCGGTGACGAACGCCGCCGACTTCGCATGCTAGAATACTGGAACCGTTTGGTTACGGAGCGGTGCGGACGGCTTCGGCGCGTTCCGCCTCGGCCTGCTGCATGGCGTTGAGCTCGTTCGCCAACGGGAACTGCGGCCCCTTCGGGAAGTAGTCGACGTCGTCGCGCAGGTGGCGGCCGGACGGCAGTACTTGACCTGCTTGATAGGTCTGGCAGCCGACGCCGGCGGTCATGGCTGAAACGATAAGAAAGCCGGCCGCGCAGCGCCGATACATCGTGTGCATGGTTCGTCACCCTCCATGGTACGATCCAACGACCGCGGGACGTCGCCGGGTGCCGGTCCGGCATGAGCCGGAACCAACTTCGGCGCGTCGGCGGCGCGGACGGAATCTTCTGTAGTATGGTTCGACTTCTCTCGACCGGCACTGTAGGAAAAGTAGACGGAATCGCTTCGTTCGGCAGCCCCGCCGCCGCGTTCGCGGGGAAATCCGAAATCGGGTCGACGGCGGCGACGGGCCGACCGATGCCCATGGGAACGCGAAACGGTCGGACGGCTTCCCGTCCTCGCCGTGATGGATCCGGTCGACGCGATTGGGACGACGGGCGAAGATGGCGACATTCGAGGAATCGGGGCGGGACGGCGAAGCGACGGAACCTACTTTCCGCGCGTCGGCCTCGGTCATCCGCTTCACTGGCGACCCAAGCGTCGATCCGTCGCGCGTGTCGGGCGGCGGACCGGTCGACGTTCGGTCCGTCCACGCCTACTTGGCCGGTTTGACCGCCGACCAGCGGCTTCTTTGGGGCGCCGCCGCCTTCGGTCCGCAGATGGTCCAGTTGTCGAGCATGCAGAAGACCGCGTCGGTCCTCATGC
>JBOFFD010000497.1:0-1742 GCA_051648425.1 Planctomycetia bacterium | reverse complement strand
ACCTTCGTCCGCCTGGAAGCCGAGTCGGGCGGCAAACTGACGGTCTTCGGCGCCGGCGGCGTCCCCCACTCGTTCGACAAGGTCGCCACCATCGGCCTGCGGTCGCTCCACCGCTACTTCATCGCGTTGGAAGGCAACCCGGTTCTTCGCGACCAGAAGTATTACGGCACCGTCGAAGTGCTGCGCGGCCTGCGGCTGCCCTCGGACGTCAAGGCGTCGGACGCCCCCGTGCCCATCTACTTCACCGAAAGCGACCTCGCCGCCCTTTCCAACCAGCAAATGCTTACGAAGATCATCGTTCTGGAAGACCCGGATTCCGCCCTGCCGACGCCCGGCGAACCAGGTCGGCCGGTGGTGTACGAAGCCCCGGGCGACGCCGACGCCGTCGGTTTGGCCAAGGAACTCGGCCGAATGGTGATGGTCGTCCGCATGGGGACGCGCATCCCCTCGGCCGACGAACTCGACGCCGCCGCCGCGCCGCAGTCGCTGGCGCTGCCCCGCACGACCACCGTTCCCGGCCCCGACGGCAAACCGGCGACGCGGGTCTCGTACGTCACCGAAGCGTCGGGCGCCGCCGCCGGCTACGCGGTGATCGGCGACCGGGCCGTCGAACGCACCGCCGGCTTCCACGCCGGCCGCAACTATTCCGCCCCGCCCGCCCAGCAACTGAACCCGCGCGGGCCGGCCCCCGAACCGGCGCGCCCCGGCTGCGTCAACGGCTGCGGACCGAAGTCCGCCAACGGCGTGCCGATGGTCTCCTTCGCCCCCAACTTCATGCCGCCTTTCCCCGACGACTTCAATTGGGAAGTGCTTGAATACGTCTGCGACGGCGGCGACAAGGGTAAGAAGGTCGACCGCAACCGCGACGGCGTCCTCATCAATCTCGACGGCGGCGACACCGTCGGTGAATACACCGACGTCTTAGGCAAACGGCGCTTCAAACCGTCGTCGGAAGTGTGCATCTACGCCCCTCGCTACGCGGAAGTCCGTCTGACGCAGAAAGTCGAAGGGTACGAAAACCGCGACGTCGCGGTGCGGGCCGTCCAGCAGGACGTCGTCGACGTGTACAAACAGGCCCTCGCCGAATTGGAAGGCTTGCAGTACACCGCGCCGCGCGGCGTGCGGATGCGGCAGCGCCCCAGCAACATCCTTTCGGAACAGTGGGTCGGCAGCTTCGAGGAAGTGCGCGTGCTGGCGGCCCACGAACAATGGCTCGGCTGGGCCGCCGAAATCGGCCTCGTCGTCCCGCAACGGCTCATTCAGACCGACCAACCGGTGTTGGCGGGCCAGGTGCAAGTCGCGCAGCTCTACAACCGCGTGCAGTCGGCCCACGTGGTCGCCTCGGGCGAAGGGACCGGTCAAGTGATTTCCGCCTCGGCCGCCAATGAAGTGGTGGAAGTCGAAGAACCGCCGTTGAAGCCGAGCTGTCTGGTGGTTCTTAAGAAGTCGAACGTGGCGGTGGCGAACGTCGGCGACGTGGTCGACTTCGAGATCTTATACCTCAACAACGGCGAAGAGACGCTGCGGAACGTGGCGGTGGTCGACAACCTGCCGACCCGGCTGGAGTACGTGCCGGAGTCGTCCAGCACCACGGCCGACGCCGTCTTCACCGCCCAAGAGAACGACCAAGGTTCGCTCACGCTGCGCTGGGAACTGAAAGCCCCGCTCGCCGCCGGCGGTTCCGGCAAGGTCGGCTTCAAAGCAAAGATCCGCTGACGCCGAACCGACCGTCGAACGCCGTC
>JBOFFD010000496.1:0-1518 GCA_051648425.1 Planctomycetia bacterium | reverse complement strand
GTGCCGGTCGTCGGGTCGACGGCGTTGTCCCAAAAAAATAGTTCGCCGACGATCGGCGCGGCGGCGTCGGGCGGCTGCACCGCCACCGTCAACGGGGCCGCCTTGCTGTACAGCGCGACGGCCGGCAGGTACTGCTGCGGGACCGAAAAACTGACGTCGATCGGCTGCAACTGGTGGACGACCACCAGCGGAGCGGCCTGGTTGGCGTCGACGAGATTGCCGACGTCGATCAGGACGTCGCCGGTTCGGCCGGTGAGCGGCGCCGTGATCTTGCAGTAACCCAGTTGCATCTCGGCCGAGCGGATTTCGGCTTCGTCGGCGGCGACGGTGGCCTCCAGGCTGTCGACCATGCCGCGGGCGGCGTCGAGTTCCTCGGCCGACGCCGACCGTGTCCGGTACAGCGTTTCGAGCCGACGGAGCTGCGCCTGGTTGGTCGCCAGGGTGGCGCGGTCGCGGGCCAAGATCGAATTCGTCCGCCGCAAGGCGTTCTCGTAGGGCAGCGGGTCGATTTCCGCGAGCAGGTCGCCCGCCTTCACGAACTGGCCGGCCGCGAAATGCAGCTTCACCAACGGCCCGGCGACGCGCGGCCGCACCGCCACCGACTTCGACACCTCCACCGCGCCGATGGTCGCCGTCTCGATCGGCACCGTCGCCTTCCGAACCGTCGCCACTTCCACCGCGGGGGCCGGCGCCGCCGCTTTCGGCTTGGGCGTCTCCGACGACCCGCACCCCCCCGCCGCCATCGCCCCAACCGCCAGCAACGCCGCGCCGACGCGACGGGAAAGAGCATCGCCCATACGATTTCCTCGCGGCTGGCTTCTTCTCAGGCGGGACCGCGACCCATCAATTCGGCGGCGGCGTAATATGAACGGACCGGCTGCTCGGTCCGCCAGGGAAAGTCTATCGTCGCGCCGTCGAACTTCAACATCGCATCGCGCTTTGAGTGTTCCTTCAGCGGCAGGCGGGAACGCCTTTGCTACTGAGGAAAGAGTTGGTTTTTGCGCTGCCGCCGGCGGCTGACGGACCGATCGGTTCGTCGGCGGCGCGAAGATCAATCCGACGGTGAGTAACGAAGCGACCGAGCCGACTCGCACCACGGCCGCCGGCAACTCGGTTTGGCGGAATCCGGCCGATCGGCTACAAACCGTTAAGACGCCGCGGTCCGATGGGTCGCGCGGTCTTCGTTCGGTTCGTCCGCCGCCGGGGCGTCCCTCCTGGGAGAAAAGGAATTCCGATGCGCGTTTTGCTGGCCAACCCCCGCGGCTTCTGCGCCGGCGTCAACATGGCGATCGACACCCTCGAAAAGTCGCTCGAACTGTTCGGCGCCCCGCTCTACGTCTATCACGAAATCGTCCACAATAAGCACGTGGTCGACCGCTTCCGCGAGAAGGGCGTCGTTTTCGTCGACGAACTGCACGAAGTGCCGCCCGATTCCACCCTGCTCTTCAGCGCGCACGGCGTGTCGCCCATGATCCGCCGGCTGTCGGAAGAACGCAACATCCGCACCATCGACGCCAC
>JBOFFD010000495.1:0-2621 GCA_051648425.1 Planctomycetia bacterium | reverse complement strand
GTTTGATAAGTCGACCTCCCTGTACCAATACCGAGCGTTGTTCAACGAGAAGTCGCGCGTCGTCTTCCCCATTTCGGTGTTGACCAGCAATCAGAACCAGGAACTGGTCGCGTACTCGTGGATCTTCCCCAACGTGGTGGCAAGCGGCCATTGGTGGTACTCCAACATCCCGTCTTACATCGAAGCCGACGCCCGCGCCCGCCTGGAAGCCGTGCCGTCGACGAAGATCGTCGGCTACTACAGCGACGCCTACAAGCTCGAATTCGTGCTGCCGAAATTCAACATGTATCGGCAATGTCTGGCCCGCGTTCTGGGAACCGAATTCGTCGTCGCCCGCGGTTGGAGCGAGGAAAAAGCTCTAGGGTTGGCGAAGACCGTGTTGCGCGACAATGTGGAACGGATTTTCCCCCTTCGCACCGACCGAGTCGCGAAGCCGTCGAAGGCCGGCGGCGCGTAGTTGCCCGCCGCCCGTCCGCCCTATAAAAGACCGGGCGTACGGCGCACCGACCCCTCGCGAGGATCTCTTCATGGGCGTGTTCAAGAGCTACGACATCCGCGGCGTCTACCCCACCCAGCTCGACGCCCCGATGGCGACGAAGATCGGCGCCTCGCTCGGTCGGCACTATCGCGAACTGCTCGCCGACGCGAAGAAGGAACGCCTGTCGATCGTCGTCGGCCGGGATATGCGGCTGAGCGCGCCCGAGATGGCCGCCGCCTTCATCGACGGCCTACTGTCGGCCGGCCTCGACGTCGTCGACGTCGGCATGGTCACCACCCCGTGCGTCTACTTCGCCGTCCAGCGCCTCGGCGCCGACGGCGGCGTGATGGTGACGGCGTCGCACAATCCGCCGCAGTACATCGGCTTCAAAGTCACCCGCGAACTCGCCATCCCCATCAGTCTCGACACCGGCCTCGACGACGTCGAAAGGCACCTCGACGTCCCGCCGCCGGCCGGCGTCGTCCGCGGCACCCGCACCACGTTCGACCCCGGCCCGGCCTACCTCGACTGGCTCGCCGGCATGGCGCGCGGCCTGAAGCCGCTCAAAGTCGCCGCCGACGCCTCCAACGGCATGGTCGGCAAGTTTCTGGAAGCCTTGTTCGCAAAGCTGTCCCCCGTGACGCTGGAAGGAATCTTCCTGGAACCGGACGGTTCCTTCCCGAACCATGAAGCCGACCCGTTGAAGCCGGAAAACCTACGGGCCGTGCAGGAACTGGTGGTGAAATCGGGGGCGGCCATCGGGCTGTGCTACGACGGCGACGGCGACCGCGTGGCCGTCGTCGATGAAAAAGGCCGCGCGATCGGCTGCGACATTATCACCGCCCTGTTGGCGCAGGAAGGCTTGTCGCGCGTACCGGGTCGCCCGGTCACCTACGACTTGCGTTCCAGCATGGTGGTGCGCGACGTGATCGAAGAAGCCGGCGGCCAGGCCGTCCGCTCGCGCGTCGGCCACGCCCACGTCAAACAGGCGATGCGCCGCATCGGCGCCTTGTGCGGCGGCGAGCTTTCCGGCCACTATTACTTCCAACTGCACGACACGACCGAGTTCTACGCCGACTCGGCCCTCGTCGCCACGATCCGCCTGCTGAACATCCTCAGCGCCACCGGCAAGACGCCGTCGGAGTTGGTCGCGCCGATGCTGAAGTATTTCCACACCGGGGAAATCAATTTCTCGGTGGCCGACAAAGACGCCGCCCTGGCCGCCATTCAAAGCGAGTTGGCCGACGGCGTGCAAGACCACCTCGACGGAATTACTTCGACCTACCCCGACTGGTGGGTGAACGTGCGGCCCAGCAACACCGAGCCGTTGCTGCGATTGACGCTGGAGGCGAACACGCCGGAACTGCGCGACGCCGCGTTCGCGCGGGTCAACGCCATCTTGGAACGTTTCGGGCATCGCGCAACCGGCGGCCACTGAGGTCGACGTTTACCGATTCCGAAAAAAATCCCTTCCCTTTCCGGTGGCCCGCTTAATAGATTCCAAATTGAGTGCCAAGTTACAAAACAAAGTCTAAACTCGAATGACGAACAATTCGTTCGACGAAGACGGCCGCCGGTCGGCGGATTTCCCCTATGCCGCGGGTAGAGGACGGACGACGTGACCAAGTCCTATTCCAGAACCCCGTTCGACGGTTCCGTCGATCTCGACGGTTTGACCGACGAATGGCTGATGGCGGCCTACAACAATGGCAACGACGGCTGTCTGGCAGTGCTGTTGCAGCGCTACCAGCGCGAGTTGTACAGCTACCTGCGGCGCTATCTCGCCGACGCCGGCCTTGCCGAGGACGTCTTCCAGAACACCTTCCTCGCGTTGCATTTGAAGCGCGGACTGTACGAGGAAGGTCGACCGTTCCGTCCGTGGCTGTACAAAATCGCCACCCACCAAGCCATCGACGCCCTTCGACGCAACCAACGGCATCGTCGGCCCAGCCTCGACGCCGAAGGCAAATCAGGCGGCGAGGGAGCGATGCTCGACGGTTTGACGGCTGCCGGCGTCGAACCTTCGGTCTCGTTTGAACGTAGTGAACAGCAGTCGCTCGTGCGAAAAACCGTGGACGGTCTCCCCGAACACCTTCGCGCGGTCGTCTCCCTGAGCTACTATCAGGGGATGAAGTACAAGGAA
>JBOFFD010000494.1:0-3708 GCA_051648425.1 Planctomycetia bacterium | reverse complement strand
GCCGACCTCCGCCGCCACGTCGACGACGGGATCGACGAGATCAACCAAGGAACTTACGACGACGAACTTTCGTCGCTTCTGACCCACAACTTCCATCTCTTCGAGGAAGTGCCAATCATCGCCGCGTGAGGTATAGCCGGCACGTTGACGTGGCGCGTCCCACCGATTCGACGCCGCGGACGGCGGCCGTGGGGACGCGGCGCCTGACGGCGGCTATCGAGGCGTAGGAAGAACCCGTCCCCACGCTCTTCCGTGGCGGACGGGGAAGTCCACCCTACGTTTCGGTCTTCCGTCCCAACGTCGTGGGGGGACTTTTCCGGTCGCCGAATCGCGTGGCCGCCGCGGCACCCTTGACCGATCCCACCAGCGACTTGAAGGACTGTGGGACGATCACACGGACGATCGAGGATCGCCGGCGTACAACGTCGTTGTGCGGAGCCTTCGATCCTCCGTTCGATCGAGGCTCACTGGACGCCGACGGCGTCATCTCTTCCCCTCGTTGCGAGGACGCCCCAAATGCTGACCGCCTTCCGTTTGTCACTGCTCGCCGTCGTTTTGGCGGTCGCGGCCGGCGCGCCCCCGCCTGCGGCGGCGCAGCCCGTTCCGCCCGCGGCGAAACGGGCCGAGCCGCCGCCTCCTCCGGAACCCGTCCTTGAGGTCGAGCGGCCCACCGTCTACGTTTCGGCGACCGATCCGGAAGTCAGCGATCCCAAAGCCGCCGGCGGCTTGCTCATCCGCGAAGTCGCCCGTCAAGCGGTGCTGAACGCGCTGCGCGACGAGTTCGGCTGGGAAGTCCGCGACCAGACGCTCGGCGATCCGCCGCCGTCGCCGAAACGGCCGGCGACGCGTTTCCTTGTGATTCGCACGTTCGCCCTGCCGGGGAAGTTCGTCCGCGTGCGCCTACTTGATGCACCGAAGGTCGACGGTGCCGCCGGAAACCAGGCCCCCGGCGACGAACGGTGGTCGGTCGACATCCCGCTCGTCGGCGGCACGGCCGAGTCCGTCGATTATCCGCAGTTGGTCGCGGCGTTCGAGACGGCGTCGCGCGGCGTCCTCGTCGACGGCCTGAAGCGGGCCGGCTTCGCGGCCAAGCCGAAGAAACCGACGGTGGACGCCGACGTTCCCGCCGGCGTCGAAGACCGATTGGCGGAAATCGACTTCGTCGCGCAGGTCGACGAGCTGCGGCGGCTGCACGCGGCCGTCAGGGAAAAGGGGCCGTCGCCGAAACTGTTGGGGCCGCTCGTCCGCGGTTACGCCAACCTCGGCCTGCTCATCGATTTCCACTGGACGGCGGCCCATAAGGCCGCCAAGGCGCGGGCGCTGCTGTATGCCGAACGGCTGACGGTGCTGCGGCCCGACGATGCGTCGTCGTACCATCATCGGGCCTACGCCCGCCTCTTCGCCGGTCTGCCCAAAGAAGCGGCGGACGACCTCGCCCGCGCCGACGGTTTGAAGGGCGCGGCGCCGGCTCCGGGGTGGGTCGACGCCGTTCGGGCGTACGGCGCGCATAAGCGGTTGGATCTCGACGAGGTCGCCGGCCGCGCCGCGCCCGAGGCGGCGCTGGCCGGCCTGCTCGCCTACCTGGACCTCGGCGGCGACTTCGCCGTTCCGCGGCCCGCGATGCTTGCCGGCCTAGCGTTGTTGGAACGCAACCCGGCCTGCTACGCCGTTTGGGATTCGCTCAACGGCTGCGGCGAATTGGGCGTGCTGCACCGGATCACTCTCGCCGCGCCCGAGTCTTTCCGCCGCGAGTTTCCGCCGACGGCGAAGCGGATCGAGGGGCTGCCAAAGGACGTGGTTGCGGCGCTCGACCGCAACAAGGGGATGGAAGCGGCCCTCGGGCGGTCGCTCGCGGCGACGGGGGCCGTCGGCGTCGACGCCGACGAACCGTCGCTGGCGGTGCTGGGTCGGTTCGCCCGCGAAACCGTCTTCAAGCAGATCTATCGGCGCTTGGCGTTCATGAAGAACCGGTGGAACGTCCCCGTCGAGGAGGAAGTCGCGGCGTCGTTGCCGCTGATCGAAGAGCATCCTTGCAAGCCGTACATCCAGTCGCTCGCCCTGCCCGGCGACGGCAACAAAGCGGCCAGCGAAGACCTTATTCGGCCGTTGACGGTCGTCGACTACGAATTCAAGCACAGGCCGGTGATGAACAGCCGGATCGGCGTCATGAGTGGCGGCGTCAACCTCGGCTTCGAGTCGTGGGGACTGGCCTACCGCCACGCCGACCACGTCGTCGGCGACTACGTCGCCTTTCGCGGGCATTTCAGCAAGAAGCACGCCGTCTACTTCACCGAAAAGCTGATGGCGTGCGACCCGCGCAACCCGGGCGGCATGGCCGCGCTGGTGGCGAACGACTGGGCGAGCGCCGAGCCTCGACTGGCCGCCTGGGAGAAGGAACAGGGGGACCATCCGTTGCTCATGCAAGCGGTGGCGCGGCAGTACGTGCAGCAGAAAGACCCGAAGCGCGGCGAACCGTGGCTGCGGCGGTACATCGCGTTCTCTCCGGAAATGTGGGCGTACGTTGGACTGGCCGACTTGCGCCTCGCCGACGGCGACGAAGCCGGCTACGTCGCCGCGTTGGAGGAGGCGCTGCAACAGCCCGACGAAGGCTTGGGCGGAGCCAGGGTTCAGAAGAAGCTCGCCGAGCATTACATGACCAAGAACGACTTCGAGAACGCGCGGATCTACGCACTGGGGGCGGCCGAAACCGGCGCCAGGTGGGCCATGGAGACGGCGCACGAGTGCGAAGAGAAGCGAGGCGACTGGGCCGAAGCCGAGAAATGGATCCGCGCCGCCTCGGAACGGTACGAGACGGCGGCGATCGACTGGTACATCTGGTGCCGACGGACGGGTCGGGGGGACGTGGTCGCCGCCCGCCGCCACGTCGAGGCCAATTTCGCGCGGATGGGCGCCCGAATGGCGGCCGTCGATCACAACCGCCGCGGCTTTTTCCTTTCGTTGGACGGCAAGCCGAAGGAGGCGGCCGCGGCGTTCAAGCTCGCGTTTGAAACGACGCGGCATCCGTACTTCGGCATGCTCGTCGCCGTCTGCCTCGACGAAGCCGGCGACGCCGCCGGCCGCGACGCCGCCTGGGACGAAATGCTGCGGAAGGCGAAAGACAAGGACGACCAGGGAAAGGCCTACGACGCCGAGTTCGCGGTGGCTCGGGCGATGGTGCAGGCGCTGCGCGAGCCGGGAAAGGCGGTCGACCTAGCCCTCTGCGAAAAGGCGATCGACCAAGTCAATGCGGTGACGGCGACGAACCTGCTGTGCCTCCTCGGACGGTTTCTGGAACTGCGGGGCGACGTCGAAGGAGGCGAAGTCTACCTTCGGCGGGCCGCCGCTTCGTCGGACGTGTACCAGTTGAGCCGCAACCTGGCGGTCGTCCGCCGCCGGGAAGCGGGGCGTCCCGACGTAACGGTCGAGAAGAAGGCGGACGAACCGGCCGCGAAGTAGGCGGACGAACCGACGTGGTGAACGACCGCTCGACGGCCTGTCGACCGATCGACCCTGGCGACTTGAAGGAAATCGAAAACATTCGACTTGGCGAAAGCGGTAGGTTCGGGTAGCTTTCGGGAAAGACGATCGTTGCGTCCGACCCGGCGAAGGCGTCGGCCGGTACTGGTCCACGGATTGGAATCACGACATGCAAACGATTCTGGTGACCGGCGGCGCGGGGTTCATCGGCGGCTGCTTCGTTCGGCAGCT
>JBOFFD010000493.1:0-2807 GCA_051648425.1 Planctomycetia bacterium | reverse complement strand
GTGGCGTCGCCCTTGATTCGGACGACCGTCGAATCGCCGATCTTCTCAACCATAGCACGCGGGCCGGTCGGCGGACACCGTCCGTTCATGAATTCCTTTCGCGACGCCTTTTTCGCGCCATTCCAATCATTCCGACGTTCACGCCATGCTCCCAACAGCCGAAAAATCTCCCCTGCTCTTCGCCCCTGGCGGGTCATCGATTCACTTTTGCGACGATGCGACCTGGCCTGCCAGGGCGCGGCGAACAGCGGTCGACGAAGTGCCCAGATCGGCTCGTCATCGCTAGCCGTCGCTTTCCTAAGAGGCGCTTCCTCATCGTTTGTCGACCGTTCGGCGACGAAGATCGGACGCGCCGCAGAGGAAAGCGGCGGCTCACGGAACCTACCTACTGAACTGCACTTGAGGCGCGGGCGCGGCGTCGGGTTGACCCGTCTGACGGGTCGGGGATAATACGGCCGATTCCGTGCCCGAAGTCCGGTGCGGCAGTCGAACCAGAACGGCACCAAGGAGAGGCATGATGCCGACCAGCAACCGCGCGATGGAGGCGGACGGCGATCTCTTGAACCAAGCGCCGCGCCCAGGGGGCGTCGACCCGGTCGCCGTCACCGCCCTGGTCGATTGGCTGCAGGAACTCGACCCGCTGCGCACACTGATCGTCGCGCCAGCCGGCCGACGACACCATCCGGCGGCGGCCGCCGTCGACGCCCTCCACTCCGCCGCGCAGCGTTCGGTCGAACGCCGGGCCGACCGCGCGATGTTTCACCTCGAAAACCACCGCCCCGAGGCCGTCGTCGCCGACGAGGACTCCTTGCCGTCGTACGCCGCCGGCCCCCGTTTCGACTTGCTCTACTTGATCGATCCGTTTCGCGGCCTTTCGGCGGACGCGATCGACCGTTCGCTGGTCGACGCCCAACGGCTGGCGCGCTTCATCGTGGTTTTCTCTCCCACCGAAGGCTTGGTCGAACGGTCGGAGATCGTTCGACGGGCGGTCGAGGCGCGCGTCAACCACGACTGGTGCGCTCGTCTGCTGCACGGCGGTCGCAACGTCGCGCTTGACGCCGACGGAGCGACGCCGCGGGTCTGGTACCTGGCGCCCAACCGGCAGATTTTCGGCGGCGTGAAGATCCTTTACAACCACGTCGACCTACTGAACGGCCTGGGTATTCCGGCCGTTCTGGGCCTCGACGGCCCGATGGCCCGGCCTGCCCAGTGGTTCGGTTGGAATCCGCGGAACCTCCGGTTCGGCGACCACGCCCGCCGCAACGTGCGCCTCGGCGACGTGGTGGTGGTCCCCGAATTCCGTTGGCGCGACGCGGAATTGTATCCGCAGGCGTCCCGTCGGCTGTTATTCGCGCAGAATCCCGGACTGTGCCACGGCATCGACCAATGGGAAGAGATGGGTTATGACGGCGTGTTGACGCTGGCCCGCGCCGACGGCAAGCCGTCGAACCTGCAAAACTACCTTTCGACGCGGACCAACCTGCCGACGCTCGCCGTCGCCAACCATTACTCGGACGACGTGTGGGGCCGAACGACGGCGCCGCGCGTCCCAGGCCGAATCTTGTGCCTGCCGCGCAAGGGACCGTCGTTCGTCGACGCCGTCGACCGCGCGTTTCCCGGCGTGGTGCGGATCGACGGTCTGAGCCAGTGGGAAATGGCGACGGAATACGCCGCCGCCGACGTCTACGTCCACACCGGCTTCCCCGAAGGACAGCCGATGCCCCCCATCGAAGCGATGCTGTCGGGCTGCATCGTCTGCGGATTCACCGGCGGCGGCGGACTGGACGTCATGCACGACGGCGTCACCGCGTACACGGCGGAAGACGGCGATTTGGAAGACCTGTTGAAGGCGGTGCGTCGCGCGACGACCGACCCGAACCGCGAACAGGTGCGGGCGGCCGGGACGGGGCTGGCACGGTCGGCGCATCGCTCGGTCGCCGAGGCGGCGCTGCGGACGGCTTTCACCGAATGGCTGCCATCGCTGCCGGAACACCCGAAAAGCGTGCTGCGGGGCGTGCGCCGCCGGATGCGGCTGGCGCGACGGGCGATCGGCGAGGCGCGACGGGCGGCCGTCCGCCTGTTGGCCGGCGCCTGATCGGCGAAGCAACGAACGCCGCCGAACCGCCGCCGAAGTGCCGCGGGAAGACGATCGGGGCTTGATCGCGCGACGACCGGGTTCTAAAACATTCTTCGCTTTCGTTTCGTCGGGAACGACTCTTTTTTCAGCACCTGTGCGGCGGCCATCATGTACCGGGCGAACCGGGTCGACCGCCGATTCATCAGCGTCGGACCAATCGGGGAGCGAAAAATGTCACAGGGGCGTCGACGCATCGAAGTCGAAGAAAACGACGATGTGACGATCGTGAAGTTCATCGACAAGCGCATTCTCGACGAGCAGAACATTCAGCTCATCGGCGAACAGCTTTTCGAGCTGGTCGAAGTCGATCGGCGCCGCAAGCTGCTCTTGAACTTCTCGAACGTCGACTATCTTTCCAGCGCCGCCTTGGGCCGGCTCATCACGCTGAACAAGAAAATCTCCGACAAGAAGCTTCCCGGCGGCGCGGGTACGCTGCGGCTTTGCTCCATCAAGCCGTCGATCAAGGAAGTGTTTCAGATCACGCGGCTCGACAAAGTCTTCAAAATCTGCGACACGCAGGAAGACGCGCTCAAGACTTTTTAAGTCGACGGCCGGTCCCTGGAGACCGGAGCGAAGGCGGTTCAAGGAACGGGCGCGACGAAGACCGGTCGCCGAGGGGGTGGTCTTGCTTGCCGCGGGAGCGACGCAGAGCGTGACGGACGATGGACCG
>JBOFFD010000492.1:0-1828 GCA_051648425.1 Planctomycetia bacterium | reverse complement strand
ACGACCCGACCGACCCGGCGCCCGCCAACACCTTCCAGCACCTCGACGCCTTCCTCTACCTGGAACGCTCGATCTCGGAAAAGGGCATCTACCCGGCCATCGACCCGCTGGCCTCGAACAGCCGCGTGCTCACGGCCAGCATCGTCGGCGAAGAGCACTTCGGGGTCGCCCGCCGGGTGCAGCAGATTCTGCAGCGCTACCGCGAACTGCAAGACATCATCGCCATCCTCGGCGTCGATGAACTCAGCGAAGACGACAAGCAGGTCGTCCACCGCGCCCGCCGGCTGGAACGGTTCCTGTCGCAGCCGTTCTTCGTCGCCGAGCAGTTCACCGGCTTCCCCGGCAAGTACACGCCGCGGGCCGACACCATCCGCAGCTTCAAGGAAATCTGCGAAGGCAAGTGGGACCACCTGCCGGAGCGGGCGTTCCTGTACGTCGGCGGCGTCGACGAAGCCGAAGAAAAGGCCAAGAAGATGGCGGCGGGGGGCTGACGCATCATGGCCGACACCAACAAATTGAAGTGCATCGTCGTGACGCCGGAAACGACCGTTCTCGACGCCTCGGCCGAGTTCGTGGTGCTGCCCGGCTTCGACGGCGAAGTCGGCGTGCTGCCGCGGCGAGCGCCGCTGGTCGTCCGCCTGGGTGCGGGTGAACTGCGGCTGAAGACCGCCGGTTCCGAGCAGCCGAAACGGCTGTTCGTCGACGGCGGCTTCGGCCAGGTTCGCGGCGACGTGGTGACGATCTTGACGCCGCGGGCCAAGGAAATCGACGCCCTTCGCAAAGACCGCGACGCCATCGCCAAGCAGTTGGACGAAGCGACTGCGACGTCGGCCGTCACGCCCGCCGCGATGACCGAAAAGGAAACCCGCGTCTCCAGCCTGCGGGCGCAACTCCGCTTGGCCGACCGCAAAGTCGCCTCGCCGATCTGACCCCAACCGAGTCGACCCTCGCCAAGAAACGCACAGGCCGCCGACGATCCGCAAGGACCATCGGCGGCCTTGCTTATTCCTGCCCGTCTGATGCTGATTGTGGTGCATGCGTCCCGCATGCTCCTTAGGGCGAACCCGCCGGCGCGCTCCAAGCGCTCGTGCAGGCGAGACGCCTACACCACAATTAGGAAGAAACCCTCGCCTACTTGCCCGCGACGGCCGGCGGCGGCGGGGCGGCCAGGGTGTGCATCAGTTGGGCGTTCTGCCCGTTCCAGACGAAGACCTTCCCTTCCTGGTCGCCGCTCGCTACGTACTTGCTGTCATCGTCGGCGTCGATGCAGAAGAGGAAATCGTTCGCGCCGCCGAAGCCGCGGAAGATGCCGCCGTTCGAGGCGTTGAGGAACCGCGCCTGTTTGTCGGCGCAGCTCGTCGCGACGGTGTCGGTCTTTCCGACGAACCGGGCGCCCGTCACCTGGTTGCTATGGCCGACGATCGTCCGCACCTGCTCGCCGGTCTCCATGCTCCAAATCTTGACGGCGTTGTCGGCGCCGGCCGTCGCCAGCAGTTTGCCGTCGTGCATCCAAGAGCAGCCCAACACATGGTTGGTGTGGCCCTCGAACGACTTCGCGATTTTGCCCGTCGAAAGGTCGGTCACCTTCAGAAACTTGTCGGCGGCGCACGACGCCAGGAACTTGCCGTCGGGACTGAAGGCGACGCCGAAGACGGTGTCGCTGTGATGGTCCTTCAAGTTGTGGATCAACTTCATCAGGCCGACGTCCCAGACCGTCAGTTCGCCCGACGACGCCGGCACGCCGCCGCCGCAGGCCAACTGCTTGCCGTCGGGGCTGAACGCCAGCGCCACGACCCGGTCGGAGAACGGCGTCAATTCCTTCGGGGCG
>JBOFFD010000491.1:0-7551 GCA_051648425.1 Planctomycetia bacterium | reverse complement strand
GCGGTCTTCAACGGACATTTGAAACTGAAGATCGGCGAGGGTGGATTCACCGAAATCCGGCACCGGCTGGCCGGCGTGTTGAAGCCGTGGTTTGAACGAATTCACGACGAATATCTGAACGCCGCCGTCTTACACGCCGACGAGACGGGGTGGCGGAACGACGGCCGCTTGTGTTGGCTGCGGCGCTTCGCTCGCGGCGACTCGACTTACCATCTGATTCATCCCAAGCGCGGCCGCAAGGCGCCGCGGGTCTTCTTCACCGAAGCGTTCGCCGAAGCGTTCGCCGGAGTCTTAGTCACCGACTTTTGGAAGGCGTACGACGTAGTGACGGACCGGCGTCGGAAGCGCCGGCCGCATCTGCCGCGATTCTTAGAAGTCGAGGGCGTGCCGAGCAGCAACAACAAAGCGGAGCGGGAAATCCGCCCGGCGGTGTTGATGCGCAAAGCGAGTTACGGCAGCGCAAAAGGGGCCGATAACCGCAGCGTCTTAATGTCGATCCATCGCACGCTGAAACAACGCGGCCGCGACCCGCTCGACGGCTGTTCACGGATCCTGAAAAGACCTGACCCCCTCGCTCGTTCCCACTTGTCGTCCATCGTCGGAGCCGGGCGGGATCGCCCACTGTCCGATCCGCCCACCACTGTTATTCTTTACAATCTTTGATAAATAAAGCTAAAGGGTCGACAGCTTTGGCGGCAAGCGTGTCGCCGGGAAACTATGGGGACCGATCGATGAACGTTTACCGACGGCTCGTCTTGTTGTTGCCGATCGCGTTGTCGATTTCTGGTTGTGGCGGCGGTGCGCGGCCGGCTCCGGTCGGGGTGGCGCCGCCGGTTGAGGCGGCGGTCAAGCCGTTCGACGTCGTGGTTTTGGAGGCGTGCCGGGATTCGATCGAGCCGGTTCATTGCGACCGCTGGGGTCGGCTCGTCATGGAAATGTACCGGCAGGCTCTGCTCGTCGCCGCCCGCGACGAACTCGGACTGGCGACGCGCGACACCTCGCTGGACGAAATCGCGCCTCCTCAAGGCGCCTTGAGCGTGGCGATGCGCTTCCCGGCAACGCCCGACCGCGACCTTCGCATCGAGATCACGTCCGACGCGGCCGATCCGTCCAAGCCGCAGCCCGATCCCACCGTTTTGACGGCGCCGATCGAAGACCACGCCGATTATCTGAATTTGCTCACCGTCGTCGAAAAACTGTCGTTCGAGGAGTTCCCCGCGCTGCTTAAGAAGCAGCGGTCGACGCCGACGGAACAGGCGGCCGTCGGGGCGTTGGAAGATGAACCGTTGCCGGCGGATCTTACCGCTCTGTTGGAACAGCCGACGTTCCTCGCGCAGTGGCGGGCGGTGCGGGCGCTGCACGCCCTTGGTAAGACGCGGCCGGCGAGTATCCAGCGGCTGGCGGCCCTCGCTCGCTCTTATACGGTGTTGGGCGCGCTGTGTGAGTATCAGTACCATCCCGCGCACAAAGCGTACAAGGCGCGGGGGTTGCTGTACGCGCAGCGGCTGCGACGGTTGGCCCCGGAAGACCCGCGCGGATTGTGGACGCGGGCGTCGGTCTTCGCGCTGGTCGGCATGCCGCGGCTGGCATTGGCCGACGTCGCCGCGGCGAAGGAGTTGGCCGCCAAGAAGCCGAACGCGACGCCGCCCGCCTGGGTCGCGGCGATCGAACAAGCCGGGCGGTTGGAATGGGAGCCGCTGGTTAAGACGGCGCTAAACGCACCGCCCGCCGACGCGGGCTACTTGCGTCTGCTGGCGCTTCAGACCGCCGAACACGCCCTGCCGACGGGTCGGTATTTCGCCGTCGCGCTGAAACTGGTCGGCGATCGCAGCGACGCCCTCCGCGTGTATGATTCGCTGTGTGAAAACATGGGCGTCGGCATCGGCCACGCCGCCACCGAATCTTACGAAACCGCGATGCAGGAGAAACTCCCGAAGGAATGGGCCGAGTGGAAAGACGCTGGCGACGCGGCGAAAGACGGCAGTGAAGGGAAATGGACCGAGGCGGCGAAGGCTTTGCGGTCGACCACGCTGGACGGCGAGCCGACGGCGCCGTCGTTGGCCTTGTGGCTGCGGGAGGCGCAGTTTCAGCAGGTGTACCACCGCGCGCGGTTCCTGGCCGAAATGCTGGGGGTCGACGACGAAGCGAAGGAGTACGTCGCCGCCCGTCGCGGCGCCTTGGCCGACCACCCGTACGTCGCCGCGATCGACGCCTGCGGCGGCGACCAGCGGAACTACGTCGAACGGCTGCGCAGTCTGGAGTTCGCCCATCCCGACGTGAACGCCGTCCGTCTCACCCTCGCCCGGCTGCGGGTCGATCCAGGCAACCACACGGGTTTCGTTCAGTGTCAGACGAACGACGACCTCGTCTTACGCGATCTGCGCGTCAAAATCGGTCTCGGTTCCGACGCGGAATTCATGCGTAAGATGGCCGCCTGCCTGGACGTGGCGGCGGTCGACGATCCGTACGCGGCGGTCGCGCGGATGAAGGGTCGGTGGGACGAAATGAAACCGACGCTGCCGGAGGTCGAAAAGAGATTCCGCGAGCGGAAGTCCGGCTTGGTGCTGGGGACGATGGGCATGCAGTATGCGGAGCGGAAGGAGTGGCCCGCCGCGGTGCGTTGTTTGGAGCCGGCGTTGGAATGGGCGCCGACGCGGGAAACGTACCAATACCTCGCCGAAGGGTATTTTCAACAGGGGGATCAGAAGCGGTGGCTGGCGACGTTGGATCGGTATCTTAGAAACGAGCCGGATTTCGGTTTGGACCACGCGACGGTGTGCGTCGGCGTGGCGCATCGGCTGCTCAAACTCGGCCGACCGAACCTAGCGGCGCGCTACGGCGACCTTGGAGCGGAGTCGTGGGCGGGCTGGGCTTTTCAGATGGCGATTGAAGCCAACACCGAAGCGGGAAACTGGAAGAAGGCCGAAGAACAGAATATTGCGATGGCGCTGCGCTACCCCGACACCGGTTGGTTCTTCTGGTACGCATGGTGCGCCGCGACCGGCCGCGGCGATGAAGCGAAAGCCCGCCAATTCAACGAGCGAATGTTGAAGCAGGTCGAGGAAAATATCGACCACGTGGACAACGGCTCGTTGCAATTCGCCGCCACGAGTCGACTGTTTCAAGGGGACGACGCTGCGGCTCTAAGGCTTTACGACGTCTGCCAGCGACGGTTTTCCAGCGGCAACAGCGGCCTAATGGCGGCGTATCTGGCGCAGAAACAAGGCGATTTCGCGGCGCGCGACGAATTCCTGCGGCGCACCGCCGCCGGGCCGGTGCCGAATCCGCATCTGAGTGAATCGGTGCAGGATTCGTACAAGCAGATCGTCGAGATCGCCCGTAAGATGGCCGCCGCGGCGGACCCTAGGAAAAAGTTGTCGCTGAATGTCTATAAAGTCGAGGAATGGAAAAAGGCGGACGGCTCCAGCGACGTCCGGGATGTGAACGCGGTTATCGGCTTGTTCTTGGAATCGGAGGAACGCTGGTCGGACGCCGCCAGCTATTTCAAGGTGGTGGTGGAACGGTGGGAAGCGAACAACTCACCCCACTTCATCGCCCGCTGGCGGCTACGGTTGATGCAGGAGGCCGGCCGCGTTCCCAAGCCGAATGGGCCGAAACCCGAACCGTTCGAGAAACCTCGGCCGCCGAACAAGCCGGCGTTGGGCGTCTCGTAGCGGGTCGCCCGGTACCCCTTGGCGCTCGGCGGGCGTACAACGGTTGTCCGGCGGGGCTCCGCCGGTGACTTCGCCCGTTCAGCCAGGGGTTTTTCAGCGATGGTTCGCAGCAACGGTTCTTCGTCCGATTCCCCCGTCGTCGACCTGTTCACCGACGGCGCGTGCAGCGGCAACCCCGGGCCCGGCGGCTGGGCGTTTCTGCTGCGCGACCCGGCGAACCGGCGCACCGTCGAGCAGTGCGGGTCGGAAGGCGAGACGACCAACAATCGCATGGAGCTGATTTCGGTCATCCGCGGCTTGCAGGAATTGGAAGGGTCGCGGTCGGTGCGGCTCGTCTCCGACAGCCAGTACGTCATCAAGGGGATCGACGAGTGGATGGCCGGCTGGAAGTCGCGCGGCTGGAAGCGGAAGGAAGGGAGCAAGCTCGTCCCGGTCAAAAACGTCGAGCTGTGGCAGGATCTGGACGAGCAACTTTCGCGGCACCGCGTGAAAACGCACTGGGTGCGCGGCCACCAGGGCCATCCGGAAAACGAACGGTGCGACGAACTGGCGGTGGCGGCCTACGTGGCCCTGATGAACGGCGGCGCCCCGCCGCCGCGGCGTGAAACGATCGACGGCGCGCCGGCCGTGGAAGCAGCGGCGAAGCCGACGTCGTCTAAGAAGAAGGCGACCGCGACTAAGAAGGAACCGTCGCTGTTCGACGGAAAAGATCAAGCCGACGGCGGCCCGGCTTCGGTGCGACTGAGTCGGCGGGCGGCGGGCGGCGTCGTACCGCCCATCGCCACGCTGATGGACAAGACGCTGTCGAACCCGGACCTCATTTCGCTGGCCGCCGGCTTCGTCGACGACGCCACCCTGCCGGTCGAACTGGTGAAACAGGCCGTCGGCGCAGTGCTGGCCACCCCCGAAAGCGGCCGGCGCGCCTTGCAGTACGGCACCGCCGCCGGCGACCGCGCGCTGCGCGAGTACATCGTCGACCACCTCGCCCGGCTCGACGCTAAATCGCCCGAAGCCCTCGGCCTAACCCCGGAACGGGTGCTCGTCGGCAGCGGCTCGCAGCAGTTGTTGTACGTACTGGCCGAAGTGCTGCTCGACCCCGGCGACATTGTGCTCATGGGCGTGCCGGCCTACTTCGTCTACATGGGCGTCTTAGAGAATTTCGGCGCCCGCATCGTCGCCATCCCGACCGACGACCAGGGTCTCGACCCGGTCGCGGTGGACGAGGCGTTGGAAGGACTGGCGGCCGCGGGCGACCTGCCGCGCGTGAAGATGATCTACGACGGCACCTACTTCCGCAACCCCACCGGGGCCACCATGCCGGCCGAGCGCCGGCGGGCGCTGGTCGCCCTGGCGAAGCGGTGGTCGGATCGGCAGCACCTCTTCCTGGTCGAGGACGCCGCCTACCGCGAACTGCGCTACGCCGGCCCCGAAGAGCCGAGCCTGTTGTCGTTCGATCCGGACGGGGAATTCGTCGTCTACGCCGGCACGTTCTCGAAGCCGTTTTCGCCGGGCGTGCGCTGCGGCTACGTGGTCGCGCCGAAGGCGCTGCAACGGCCGATGGCGACGCAGAAAGGGCATCACGACTTCGGTTCGCCGCACTTCCCGCAACGTCTCTTGGCCGAGGTGGCGGCGGTCGGCGGGTTCGCGCCGCATTTGGAACGGCTGCGCGCGGCGTACGACGCCAAGCGGAAGTTGGCGCTCGCCGCCTTCGACGACGAACTGGCCGATCTTAAAGACGTGGTGCTGTACACTCGTCCCGACGGCGGCCTGTATTTGTGGGTGGAACCGCCCGGCCGAATCGCCGCCGGCGCCGACGCGCCGCTGTTCGCCGCCGCGCTCGACGCTGGCGTGTTGTACGTTCCGGGCGAATACTGCTACCCGGCCGACGAACGCCAACCGAAGAACGGCTTGCGGGTCAGCTTCGGCTCGCCGCCGGTGGAACGGGTGGAAGAAGGCTGCCGCCGACTGGCTCGCGTTTTGCGCGAAGCCGTCGGCGGGTGATACGTTTCCGCGGCAAAAGTCATTCAGACGTATCTTAAGAACCGGCCGGTCGAAGTAAGATCGAATGTAGGGCGGAACTCTGGTCCGCTCGGAAGCGGCGTGGGGACGGGAGTCTTCTCTTTCCGAACGATCGGAACAGGAGTCTCGACCCCGCGATCCTTCATGGCGGACCAGAGTTCCGCCCTAGATAGGGTTTCTCCGTCCCATCGAGAGACGGAGGGATGTACCCGACGGACGATGATTTTCGGCGCAGTAACCGGAGGGAGGCCGTCGGCATAGGATGGCGGTTCGTCCTTGGCCGCCGGCGCGCGGCCGACCGATTCACGAGACACCGATGCAGGAGTTTTTCGCCATGTACAGGCTGAAACCTTGGGCCGCCGGCCGGCCGTCGACGGGACTGTTGTTGGCGGCGTTGATTGGCGCGGCGGCGGCGATGGTCGACGCGCGAGCCGCCGACGAGAAGAAGGAGGCGAAGGCTGAAGTGAAGGCGGAAGCGAAGCCGGCCGAGGAAAAGAAGGCCGAGGCGAAGCCGGCCGAGGCGAAGAAGGCAAAGAAGAAGGCCGAGAAGAAGAAGGCGGAACCGGCCAAGAAGGAAGAAAAGCCCGCGGAAGCGAAGAAGGACATGCCGGCGAAAGCCGAGGAGAAGCCAGCCGAGCCGCCCCCGCCGCCGAAAAAGGATCTCGGTCCGCCGCCGGCGCCGTTGCCGGAAAAGGCGACGCTGAAAGGGCACGGCGACATGGTCACCAGCGTGGTCTTCAGCGCCGACGGCAAGACGATCGTCAGCGGCGGCGGCAAGACGCTGCTATATCGGCCGGGCGAAGTGAAGCTGTGGGACGCGGCCGACGGCAAGTTGAAGGCCGACCTGCCGAACGCCGGCAGCTCGGTCTGGTCGGTGGCGATCTCGCCCGACGGCGCGTTGGTCGCGGCTGGTCTCTATGCCAAAACCGTGATGCTGTGGGACGTGGCTGCCGGTAAGGAGAAGGCGACGCTGGCCGGCCATGCCAACTGGGTGACGGCGGTGGCGTTCTCGCCCGACGGCAAGACGCTGGCGACCGGCAGCGAAGATGCAACCGTGCGACTGTGGGACGTGGCGACCGCCAAAGAAAAGGCCGTCTTGAAGGGGCACTCGTCGACGGTTCGCGCCCTGGCGTTCACGCCCGACGGGCAGTCGTTGCTGACGGGAAGCTACGACAAGACGGTGAAGGTTTGGAACGCGGCCGACGGCAAGGAGAAGGCGTCGATCGCGGCGCACGCCGACGCCGTGCTGGCGGTGGCGGTTAGCAAGGACGGCAAGCTGGCGGCCACCGGTTCGCAGGACAAGACGGTGAAGCTGTGGACGCTGGCCGACGGCAAGGAAAAGGCCGTGCTGGAAGCGCACGGCGACTGGGTGACGTCGGTGGCGTTTTCGCCGGACGGCAAGCTGTTGGCCAGCGGCGGCATGGACAAGATGGTGCGGCTGTGGGACGTGGAAGCCGGCAAGGTGAAGCCGATCGCCGGCAAGCACGGCGGCCCGGTGTGGTGCGTGGCGTTCACGCCCGACGGGAAGACGATCGCGTCGGCCAGCCAGGACGACACCGTCAAACTGTGGACGACGCCGTAACTCCCGCGGTTCGAGTATCTAAGAAAGGCGGCCTCGCCTCGATCGGACGGCCGCCTCGCGGTTCTCAATCCCAGAGTTTGCTGCGGACTTCGGCGCCGGAGATGTAGGTCGACAGTTCATTGTCGACCGCCATGAGGTAGGCGCGGACGCACTGCACCAGCAAGCCGCCGCGGACCGTCAGCGCTGGTCCTTGGATTTCGCGCACCGTGCTGGTGATGCGGACGTCGACGCGGCGTAGGTCCGAGTCGGTTTTTTCGACGGCGATGGTGCGCAGTT
>JBOFFD010000490.1:0-6122 GCA_051648425.1 Planctomycetia bacterium | reverse complement strand
CCGATCGACCGACCGACGGTTACGGGCTGCCGCTGGGGGCGCCGCCGATCCCGGCGTGGCCGTTGCCCGACGACTGTTGGGACGGTCCGTCGGCGGTGGTCTACACGACCTGGCGCGGCGCCGCCACCGAAACCGCGCGGGTCGATTTGGCGACCGGCGGCGCGGTGCGGCTCGACCCGGCCACGCCCGACGCCGAGCGGTTGCCGCGGTCTTCCCTCCTGACGCGGCTGGAGGCCAAGCGCCGATTCACGCTGCCCGCGAATCCGTTCCTGGCCGATCGGTTCGTCGGCGAAGAACAGGTGGTGGCGTGGGAAAACGAACAACTGCGGCTGGAGGGAATCTTGACGCTGCCGCCGGCGGAAGTCGCCCGCCCGCCGTTTCCGGTGGTCGTTCTGCCGCACGGCGGGCCGCACAGCCGATCGACGCTCGGCTTTTCGGCGTCGACGCAGGCGTTGGCGGGACAGGGCTACGCCGTTTTTCAGCCGAACTATCGGGGCACGCCCGGCTACGGCAAGCGCTTTCTCGACGCCGACCGCCGCGACCTGGGCGGCGGCGACTTCCGCGACGTGACGACCGGGGTCGAAGAACTGGTCCGTCGACGGCTGGTCGATCCGTCGCGCCGGTTCATCTACGGCAGCAGCTACGGCGGCTTCCTGACCTGTTGGGCGGTCGGCCACACCCGGCAGTTCCGCGCGGCGGCGGCCCAAAACCCGGTCACGCACATGGACGTGATGTGGGGGGTGTCGGACGTTCAAAGTTGGACCGAATGGGAGATGGGTGCCGGTCCGTGGCGCGCCGCGGAACGGATGCGGCGGCACAGCCCATTCGCGGTGGCCGACCAGGTGGTCACGCCGACGCTGCTCTTGGTCTCGGCCGACGACCGCCGGGTGCCGCCGGCTTCGGCGATGATGTACCACCAGGCGCTGCTCTTCCGCAACGTGCCGACCGCGCTCTACACCTACGCCGACGAGGGGCACGGCCTCAAGCAGCCGCGCCACGCCGTCGATGCGTTGCAGCGGACGTTGGGCTGGTTCCGCCGGCACGACCGCTGGACGACGCCGACGGTAATGACGCTGGGCGACTCGATCACGCTGGGCGTCCGTGGGGGCGTCGGGCCGATGCAGACCTATCCGGCGCAGTTGCAGCAGACGCTGCAAGCCGACGAGTACGACGCCGGGGTGGTGAACGTCGGCGTCGGCGGCGAACGGACCGACCAGGCGCTGGCCCGGCTGGACGCGCTGCTCGCGGAGAAGCAGCCGCACGTCGTCGTGGTGATGTACGGCACGAACGATTCCTACGTCGACGCGGGAAAGTCGACGCCGCGGCTGTCGGTCGAGCAGTATCGGTCCAACCTTGAGGAACTGGTTTCCCGCATTCAGACGTTCGGCGCCGAAGTGGTGCTGGCGACGCCGCCGCGTTGGGGAGCGGCCGCCAAACCGAACGGGCTGGGCGAACATCCGAACGTCGCCCTGACGCCGTTCGTCAAGGCTTGCCGAACGACGGCCGTCGAGTCGGGGGTGCCGCTCGTCGACCATTTCGGCGTCTGGACCGCCGAGGAAGAGAAAGGACGGAACCTGTCGGCCTGGACGACCGACGAGTGCCACCCGAACCCGGAAGGCGGCCGCGTGCTGGCCGACGGCGTGGCGCCGATCGTCGAACGGCTGCTGTCAAGCCGCCGGTAGAAGGTTCCGCTCACTCACGAAGGAGCAGGAGAGGAGTCCCGACCCAACGCTCCTTCGTGGCGGACGGGGACGTCCACCCTACATTTGCTTTCCCGTCGACAGGAGACAGGAGCCCGTGGCGGTCAACCGATGCGGCCGTAGAGGATCAGCGAGGCGATCGTGCAGTAGACCGAGATTCCCAGGACGTCGACCATGCTGGCGACGAACGGGCCGGAACTGATGGCCGGGTCCATGCCCAGGCGCTTGAAGACGAGCGGCATGAGACCGCCCACCAACGAACCGACGGTGGTGACCGACACCAACGTCATGATCAGCACCAGCGCGATCGGCACGTTGCGGTGGAAAACCACCGCCGTCAGCGCCCCCAAAATGCCGACCAAGAGGCCCAACACCAGGCCCGACCCCAACTCGCGGACGGCGACGCGCCACCAGTCGGAAAGGTCGATTTCGCCCAGCGCCAGCGACCGCGTGACCAGCGACGCCGACTGCGAACCGGAGTTGCCGCCGGTGGCGGTGATGATCGGCATGAAGATCACCAGGATGATGACCGCGTCGAGCATTTCCTTGTGCCGCGTCAGCACGACGCTGGTGAACATCTCCGCGAAGAAAAGCAGGTAGAGCCAGACCACCCGCTTGCGGATCGCCTGCCACAGCGACGTATCAAGGTAGGTGTCTTCGAGCGGCTCGACGGCGCCCATCCGCTGGCTTTCCTCGGTCGCCTGTTGTTGCAGCACGTCGATGACGTCGTCGTGCGTGACGATGCCGACGATGCGGCCGTCGTCATCGACGATCGGCAGCGCGATGAGGTCGTACTCGGCCAGCTTCTCGGCGACGACCACCACGTCTTCGGCGGCGCGGCTGTACAAGACGTCGGGCCGCATGAGCTGCCCCAGCGTCTTGCTGGGCGGCGCCCGGATCAAATCCTTAAGCGAGAGGAACCCGAGCAGCTTCCGGTGCGGATCGACGATGTAGACGTAATAGATGGTCTCCCGGTCGGGGGCTTCGTGGCGCAAACGGGTGAGGGCGTTTTCGACGGTCAGTTCCCGATCGACGACGGCGTAGTCGGTCGTCATGATCGAGCCGGCCGTACCTTCCTCGTAGTTGGCCAGCCGAACGATGTCTTCCCGTTCGGCGCGGGCGACGAGCGGCAGCACCGCCGCCTGTCGTTCTTCGTCCATGCGCTTGACGACGTCGGCGCGGTCGTCGTGCGACATCAATTCCAGAAGGTGGGCGACTTCCTCGGCGGGAAGGTGTTCGACCAGTTCGTCTTGAAAGTCTTCCGGTAGATACTCGAAAATCGTCGAGCGGACTTGGGGGTCGGTGTGGGCGAAGGCCGACCAGACGTCTTCGTGGTTTTCCTCTTCGGTGAGCGCGCTGGCGACGGCGTTGGGGTGCAGCATGGCCGAGAGGTCGGCGACCGATTCCCAATCGTGTTCCTGGATGGCGAGGTGCAGGTCGGGCAGCAGCAGATTTTCCAGCACGGCCCGTCTCCTGAAAACCGACGGTCGGCGCTTCCCGACCAAGCAGCGGCGGAAGCGGTCGACGGTCCGCCGGTCTTCGTCGCGGACGGGGCCGTTGTACCGTCGGCCGATCGAACGCCAACCCGCAGCGACGAACCGTGGCTGCGTGGTCGAAATCGATCGGCAGGAACGCCTTCGTTGCTGAGGAGCAAGTTGACAATCGCGCCGCGGATTCGCGTTGGGCCGGGACGGCTGACGTAGGGCGTGGCCGCTGGTCCGCCCCGGAATTGCGGTCGGGGCGATTGCTTGTGCTGATTCGCGGAGGTTTGACCCAGCGACCCTCCGTGGCGGGCCAGCGGCCACGCCCTACGTTCGCCCCCTGCGTCCCAACGCTTGTTGGATTCGTCAGCGCAAAGGTCAATCCGTGACTCAGTAGCCGCTGCTTTCGGCAGCGGCGCGTCCGGGTCCGTCGGCTGACGGCGTGTTGAAAACAAAGGATGCGCCGCTGCGGAAAGCGGCGGCAAACAAGGAATCGGCGGCCGAGGGCGTCTCGTCGTCGGCGCGGTTCGTTCCTAACATTGTCGGACCCGACGGAGTTTTTCCCCGACGGCGCGACGTACCCGAGAGAGCGAACTCATGGCAGCGGCCGAATCGTACATCCAGTCCTTGTTCGCCGACCGCATCGGCGGGGCCGACTACGGCAAAAGCACCGCCATCTACAAGTTCGAGAAGATCAAACGGGCCAAGCGGGCCGCGCTGGCCGCCAATCCCGCCGGCGAAATGATCGACCTGGGGGTCGGCGAGCCGGACGCGCCGGCGTTTCCCGAAGTCGTCGACTGGCTGGCGAAGGAAGCGGCGGTCGCCGACAACCGCGGCTACACCGACAACGGCATTCCCGAGTTCAAGGACGCCGCCGGCCGGTACATGAAGAACGTCTTCGGCGTGGAAATCGACGCCGACAAGGAAGTGCTGCACAGCATCGGCTCGAAGAGCGCGCTGTCGCTGCTGCCGGCCTGCTTCGTCGACCCCGGCGACGTCGTGCTGATGACCTCGCCGGGCTACGGCGTTTTCGGCACCCACGCCAAGTATTACGGCGGCGAAGTGGTCTCGCTGAAGCTGACCGCGGAGAACGACTTCCTGCCCGACCTCGGTTCGATTTCGCCCGACCACCTGCGGCGGGCGAAAGTGTTGGTGCTGAACTACCCGAACAATCCCACCGGTGCCGGCGCCACCCGCGAGTTCTTCGCCGACGCGGTGAAGTTCGCCAAGGCGAACGACATCGTCCTGGTCCATGACGCCGCCTACGCCGCCCTCTTCTTCGAGGGTCATGAACGGCTGTCGATCTTGAGCGTGCCCGGGGCCAAAGACTGCGCCGTCGAACTGCACTCGCTTAGCAAGAGCTACAACATGACCGGCTGGCGGTTGGGGTTCGTCGCGGGCAACGCCCTGATGGTGCGGGCCTACGGCGACGTTAAGGACAACAGCGATTCCGGCCAGTTCGCCGCCATTCAGAAGGCCGGGGCGTACTGCCTCGACCACCCGGAGATCAGCGAGCAGATCGCGGCGAAGTATTCTCGCCGAATGGACTTGCTGGTGCCGGTGCTGAACAAACACGGCTTCCAGGCGAAGAAGCCGGTGGGGTCGTTCTTCCTGTACGTGCGGGCGCCGAAGTCGGCGGTGGGGGCGGACGGCGCGCGGAAGAGCTTCGCGTCGGCCGAGGAGTTCTCGCAGTTCCTCATCACCGAGCAGATGGTGTCGACCGTGCCGTGGGACGACGCCGGCGCGTTCGTGCGCTGGAGCGTGACGTTCGCCGCCGCCACCCCCGACGACGAACGGCGAATCGTCGGCGAGATCGACCGCCGGCTGGCGGCGGTGCAACCGGGGTTCTAACCATTCGGCGGCGGCGATCGTGCCGTTGAAGTTTGTGGTGCATGCGTCCCGCAGCTCCGGCCGGAACGAAGCCGGCGCACGCGCACTCGGGCAGGCGGGACGCCTGCACCACAATGGCTTATGTCCCGCGGCAAAGCGGCGATCGGCGGGATCGGCGTTGATTCGTCCCCGTAGGCCGCTAAACTCAGCGAATCCGGCACGTTCGCGCCGTTTCCGTCGGCCGGGCGCCCTCCACCCGAATCCGCCCTCCGACGGGGATCACGGATGAACCGAAGAGGCGGGGACCGACGGCGAAGGAAGCTTTCATGGACGTGGCCTGCTCCACTCTTTGTTTCGGGGATCTGCCCATCGAAGAGGCGCTGCGCCGCATCGCCGAGATGGAGTTCTCGAAGGTGGACCTGGCCGTCGGCGACGTGCCCGGGTGCGACCTGTCGCCGCGCCTCGTCTCCGAGAACCTGGCCCATGTGTTGAAGCGGATCCGCCAGGGACCGACGGTCGGGTTTGCTGGGGTGACGCTGCGGCTGCAAGCGGCCGAGGCCGCCACGCCGGAACTCGTCGATTCGATCGCGCACCTTGCCAAACAACTGGCGGCGCCGTTGGTAACGGTCGATCCGTCGCCGGCGGGTACGACCCTCGCCGACGAATCGACGCGGCTTGCGGGGTTGGTGCGAGCGGCGGGCGTCCACGGCGTGAACGTCGCCGTCGCGACCAAAATGGATTCGACCACGGAGTTGCCGGACGACGGCGTCGAGCTTTGCACGAAGACGGCGGGCTTGTTCCTGACGCTCGATCCGACGCACTATCTCTGTGGCGCCAACCAGGGCAAAGCGTACGATCAGGTCGTGCCGCACGTCCGCAACGTCCACCTACGCGACTCCGGCCGGGGCAAGGACCAGTTCCAGGTTCGCGTCGGTCGGGGCGAGATCGAGTACGGCCGCCTGGTGACGACGTTGGGCCGATTCGGCTACAAGGGGTCGTTGACGGTGGCGATCGATCCGTCGATCGCGGGCGACTTCGACCCGGTGGCCGAGGTGCGCAAACTGCGGCTGGTTTTGGAAAGCCTGCTGTAAGCGAATCGGCGCCCCGGATT
>JBOFFD010000489.1:0-4323 GCA_051648425.1 Planctomycetia bacterium | reverse complement strand
CTTCAAGACGATCTCGTACGTTCCGTCGACCGCTTCGCCGACGACGTACGATTCCTTCGTCCCCAGGCCGTCGGACGTGAGTACGCCGCCGTTGGTTGTGCGGGGCGTCGGCGGCGAACAGAGGACGTCGCCCGGTTCGATCACGTAGACGTCGACGTCGGCCTCGCCGGCCCAACTCACGGTGACGACGAGGTCGCGCTCCTGCGCCTTGGCGACCACCTGCGCCAGTCGGTCGGCGGCGGCCGACTTGCCGTCCGTCCGCAAGCGGTCTTCGGCTTCGCGCAGCCGCAGCCGTGCTTTGCCGTGGATTTCGGCGGCGTCGCCCGGCCACTCGCGACCGAGCAGCTCGGCGCCGGCCCACGCCAGCGACTCGACGTCGTCGCTCTTTTCGGCCGCGTCGACCAACAGCGCCAGCGTGTTCACCGAACCGGGCGCGGCCGTCGCGGTTTCGCGCAGCAGCTTGGTCGCCTCGGCCAATTGGCCCGCCTCGGAAAGCGCGGCGGCCGCCTGCCACCGGCCTGTCAGTCCGCCGGCGTCGGACGTCAGTTCGACCAACGACGCCAGGCAGTCGCGCACGACGGCCGGCTCGGCGCCGTCGAGTTGCAAGCCCAGCGCCAGCGCTTCGATCAACCACGGCCGGGCGCCGCGGCGGCGGACCGTCGCCTTCAGCATCTCCACCGCCTGCTTGTGTTCGCCGGCGTTGGCCAACATCGACGCCGCCCATCTCAGAGCGGGGTCGGACTCGCCGCGGGCCGCGAAGTGGGCGTCCCACACCTCCGGCGTCGGCGGCCTCGACCGCTTGGCGGCGGCCTGCGGTCGATCGGTCGCATCCTTGGCGGCCGGCTTGGGTTTTTCGGCGGTCGGTTGGACGCCGCGGAGGGCGTCGAGCACCGGCCCGACCCGGCCGTGGACTTCCGCCGTGTTCCGCGCGACGAGGTTCAGGCGGAACGCTTGCAGCGAACCAGGCCCGCCGGCGGCGTCCCACGTTTCCGGCGCCAGAACCGACTGGATGAGGTCGATCAGTTCCTGGCTGATATCGGCCCCTTGCAAGCCGCCGCCCGCGCCGCCGCCTAGACCGCCACCGTGACCGCCGCCACCGTGACCGCCGCCGCCTTGACCGCCGCCGCCTTGACCGCCGCCGCCCCGGCCGCCGCCGCCGATTCCCCCGCCCCCGCCGCCGAAGCCGCCTCCCTGTCCGCCGAGGCCGCCGCCTTGGTTGCCGCCGGCATTGAGGCCGGCGCCGCCCGCGCCGCCGCCGATGCCCAGGAAGTCGACGATCGGAATGACGAGGTCGGCCACCGGATACACTTTCGTCGTCAGCTCGGCGCCGGTCTCTTGTTTATCGGTGATGAGCAGCACTTCATCTTTGACGAGGAACGTCAAGTCGAGCGGGTCTAAGATCAGTTTCAGCGCGCTTTTCATCGACACCTGTTCCAGCGACAGCGTGATCGGCGTATCGAGTTCGACGGTGGCGATCTGCAAACCTTGTTGATCCAGAACGATGTTCACGCCGGTGTAATCGCGGAGGAAGTCGACCACGTCGGTGAGCGGCGTTTCGGTGAAATTGAAGCTGACCGGCCGATTCAACGAGTTTTCGATCTTCAGCGTCGCCTCGTTCTTCTCCGACAGGTCGACCGCCTTGTACTTCTGCCGACGGATGGTCAGTTCCTCCCAATCTTTGGCCGGCGGGAAGACGATCGGCGGTTCGTCGGGGAACGGGATCGACGAGCGGTCGACCATCGCCAGCGTCGCCCACCACGCTTCGCGTTTGCGGTTCTCGACGTCTTCGACGGCGGCGTAACGGCCGGCGAGGTCCGCCTGCAACTGCGCGGCGACGGCCGACACGTTCTCCGGGTCGATCGCCGCCATTTGATCGGCGACCCGGCGGGCGTTGAACGGGTCGCCCGCCTTCATCAGTTGGTTGAATCGGCCCATCAGTTCCTTCGACGTCAATTCAGACTGCGACTGCTGCTGGTCCTGCCGGCGGCGGGCGTCGACCGCCGCCAGGGCGCGGTCGCGGTCCAACTGCTCGGTTTCGGTGCGCTGCCGTTGGCGTGACAGTTGCCGGAGTTGGCTTTCAACGCGCTGCCGCAACGGCGCGGCGCGGTCGGCGTCGAGGCTGGTCGCCTCCACCGTACCGAGCGTGCGTTTCAACAGTTGAATGGCGGCGTCGACGTCGGTTTTCGCCAACTTTTGGGCGTCGGCCAGCGCGGCCCGGACCTCGGCGGCCACCCGCTGGGCCTCGACGCGGTCGCGCGCTTTCGCCTCGGCCAGTTCGTCGCGGTCGGCGGTCTTCAGCACGGCGGCGGGGTCGTTCGCCGGCGGCCGCGACGCCTCTTCCAAGCCGGCCGCCACGATGGGGTCGGCCGGGTTTCGGGCGGCCGCCAGTTGGAACAGTTCCTTCGCCTGGTCGCGACGGCCGCCGGCCAGCGCCGCCCGCGCTTGATCGGCCAGCAGCGCCACCCCGGCCGAAAAGTCGGCGCGCGACAGCGTCAGCGTCGCCTCGGCGGAGCGCACCGCCGGTCGGCCCGGCTCGGCTTCCCACCGCTTCACCACGTCCTGAAGATACCGTTTCGACTCGTCCGACGCCGACGGCGTGGCGTCCAGCCGGTGGCTCGCCGGGCGACCCGCCTTGCGGCCGTCGAATTCGATCGACACCGCTTTGGGCGAATTCTTCCAACGGCCGGCGAAGAGCGTCGGTCGATCGGACCGCAAGGGCGGCGTTTCGGAGGTCGGCAGCAAGATGTCGGGCGGCGGCGAGACGCGGAAGGCGTTCGGGAAGAAAACGGGGGTGGCGACGGCGGCCAACAGGCGGTCGATCTCGCCGGCGGGGTCTTCCAGGGTCGGTCGGGGAACTTCGGAGAAGGGGGGCGTGGTCGACGGACGGAGCGTGAAACGCGTTTGGCCGACCAAGCCGCCGGTGCGGGCGGCGAGCGATGCCAACGGACTGTCATCGGCCGACCGCCGGCCGACGACCGTCCAGTAGAACGGCGTTTCCGCCTGCCGCAGCCGGGCGGCGGTGTTTTGCAGCACCGGCAGCGTGAGCGGACGTCGGGCGCTGCCGCCGTCGCCGATCAGCACGACGACTTTCGGCAGGTTTTCCTCGCGGTCGTTCAGCCATTCCACCACGGCGGGGAACAACGTGGACAGGTCGGCGGCCCCGAGCGGCGTCCGTTGCGACAGTTCGGCCAGCGCCGCGGCGACGGCGCTCGAACCGACGGCGGCGGGCCGATCCAGCAGCGGTTCCTCCGGTCGGGTGGTCGTCCAAAGCTGCACCCGGCTGCCGCCGACGAGACCGTTGACAAGCCCGGAAGTCAGCGTGTGCGTCGCCGCGAACCACGGGCCGGCGCTGTCGGCCGAGAGGTCGACCAGAACGGCGGCGTCGACCGCGCCGCGCGGCGCGGGGGCGTCTTGCAGAGACAGGGCGAAGACCGTCGCCTGCGTCGCCGGGTCGACGAAGACTTCGGCTTCCAGCCGGGCGCGGGCGTCCGGCGGCGCCGGTGGTTCGGCGTCGGCCGATCCGCTCCACGCCGCGAGTCCCACGAGGCACCATGCGACGAATCCATTCCCGCGACGATGCAGACCGCGCATTGCAAAAGCTCCCCGACCAACCGGACGTAGTCTTCCCTTGGTCGAATCCGAAACGAATCGAACCTTCGATGGAACCGATCGGCCGACCCGCGAACGCGGCGCCGACAAGGGACGAACGGGGGCGGCGCGATCCGCCGCGAATCCAATCCGTTCATTGTGGCCCTTCGCGAGGTGCAAAGCAATTCCTTCGGCGACGCCGCCGCGGAATCGCGCTACCGCCGTGGTAAAGAAGGAAGGCGGATACGAGGTCGCCATACGCCTGACGCGACGAGTCGTATCATGCGTCGGTGGACCGGCGGGAAACGAAGAACCCAACCGGCGTCCCCCCGAAAACACCGTGAAGCTTTTCATGACGAACGCTCCGCCGACCGGCCCGAAGCCCGACGACCGCCGCCGCTCCCTCGACGACTTCGTCGCCGCCCTGCGCGGGTTGGGGCCGGATTTTCAGACGTTCACCCAAACCGATCCACTGCCCACCGAGGCGGAACTGCGGGCGATCGAGCGGGAACTGCTCGTCGAGTTCCCGCCGGACTACCGGCAGTTTTTGAGCCGGTACAACGGCATGATCGTCGAGGCGAAGGAAGAGGTCTGGCCGCGCGGCGGATCGACGGCGGTGGCGCCGTTTTGGGCGTTCCAGTACGGCTTCATCGTAATGGGGGCGGGACCGTCGGTCCCGGACTATTCGGACGTCCGCCGAGCGACCCTCGACTTCCGGGCGCAAGCCGCCGCCGA
>JBOFFD010000488.1:0-2844 GCA_051648425.1 Planctomycetia bacterium | reverse complement strand
ATCGACACCGCGACCACCCACAAGAGCAGCGCCGACGCCATGTACCACCGGCCCCGACTCCACGACGCCGCCAGCGACGCCCGCACGTAGTCGCCCATGTCGAAGGGGGTCATGAGAAGTTCTTCCAACCGCTTGCAGCGGTCGGCCACGTTGCTGTCCCACAGGCCGTATTGGTAGGCGGCCGGCACCGCCGCCAGCAGCACCAGCACCGTGGTGACGATCGGCACGCCGCCGAGGATCTCTAAGACGATGAAGACGCCCTTGCCCAGCCACGGCGGCCAATACTTAATCGCATGCAGCGTCAGGAACACGGAGTAGACCACCGCCGTACCGCACGCCAGCCAGATGTTGAGCGCTCCGGGGTACTTGTTGACGCGCTGCACGGCCCACCAGGAAAGCGGGGCGTCGACGAAACGGGCGGGCCGGCGTTTCGGGTCGTCTAAGACGGGGCTGTAGTGCGTTTCCATGTAATGGCTTTTGAGCCGGCGCGCTTGGCGCCACAGGCATAAGCCGATGAATAAGAAAGCGGCCGTCTGAAGCCAGAAAAGAGCCGACGTCTTTCGGTCGTCGCTTTGCTCGGCGCAGCGGTCGATGAGCGAGAAGGGATTGTTCGCGTTGGCGAACATCGCCGTCCGTTCGACGGATTCGGACACGCGGTCGGGCAGGTAGTGGATGAGGTTCCGGCTGTGTTCGCCCGCCAACCCGCCGACCACGAGATAAAGAACCAGCAGCAACACGTTGAACCGTTCGCCCCACCGCCGCAGCCCGGCCGGCTCGTACGCCCAGGCGGTCGCGCCGATCCCCGCGACGCACCCCCAAGTGAACCCGAACAGGGGAAAAAGCCACAGAGCGTTCGGGTCGAGTCGGCCGGTCGCCACGTAGACGGCCAGCAGCGGCAGCCCGGCGAGGGTGGTGAGGGCGAAGTACGCCAAGCCGACCACCTGCTCGCCCGCCATCACTTGCGGCCCCGACACCGGCGACAGCAGCAACGGCTCCAGCGACCGGCTTTTGGGCAACTGCGCCAGCCGCCACCCCAGCAGCAGCGCCCCCTCGACGATCCCCAAAATCAGCGACGTGAATCCCAGCAGGCGGTACAGAGCGACGCCGGCGGTTTCCGGGCGGACGTAAGCGCCGGTGCGGGTGTAATCGTGAATGGCGGCGACGGCGGTTAAAATCAGCAGATGCAGCAGCACCAGTTGCCGAAACGACCGTTGACGACTGACCGATCGGCCGGCGAGTTCAAAAAATGGTCCAAGCATCAGTCGCCTTCCGGAGCGCCGTTCGGCGGGCGGGAACGCCGTCCGCCCGAACGCACTCTTTCACTATACGTCGTCTTCGTGGTGGTGGACGACGGCCTCGCGCTGTCGGTCGCGCAGCCGTTCGCGCACCCGCACCGTCAGCAGATGGTCCAACAGCGGATGCGGGCCCAGTGGGCCGGCGAGCAGGAATTCGACGTCGGGCCGAAGTCGTTCGAGTTCGGCGCGGGCCTCTTCCAAGTCGGTGGCGACGTGTCGACCGGCCGACAGGAAGTAGGGTGACAGCACCACCCGCCGCGCCCCGGCGTCGGCGCATTGCAGTCCGCCGTCGACGATGCCCGGCTCGGCCAGCTCCAAGAACGACGCCACGACTCGGCGGTAGCCCCGTCCGCGCAGCCGTTCCGCGATCTCGTGCAAATCCTGGTTCGCTTCCGCCCGCCGACTGCCGTGCGCGATCAGCACCAGCCCCAAGTGTTCGTCGTCGCGCGGCTCCAGCCGACACGATTTCGCCAACGCCGGCCTGTCTTCGTACTCGTCGTCCATCGTCCCTCCCGCTTTCCTTGTTGCGTATCATAGACGCGATGAACGACGCACCGACCCTGTCGATCGTGATTCCGACGTATGACGGCTGGCCGTTGTTGCAACGCTGCCTGGCGTCGGTCGCCAAGCATCGTCCCGCCGACGCCGAGGTGATCGTCGTCGACGACGCCTCGACCGACGGCACCGCCGACCGCGTGGCGGCTTCGCACCCTTTGGTGCGGGTGGTTCGGTGCGACGCCAACGGCGGCTTTTGCCGGGCGGCCAACCTTGGCTGGCGCGCCGCCCGCGCCCCGGTCGTCGAAATGCTGAACAACGATACGGAAGTCTCGGCCGGTTGGACCGTCGCGCCGCTGGCCGCCTTCGCCGACCCGGCGGTCGGGCTGGTGGCGCCGCTGGTCTGCCGGCTGCCGTTTCGCGGCCGGATCGACAGCGCGGGCGACGTCTTTTGGACCCCCGGCCTGGCGTGGAAGCGGGCCGAGGGACGCCCGGCCAGTACCGCCGACCGCCTGTCCACCGACGTCTTCGGCGCCAGTGCGTCGTCGGCGTTCTACCGGCGCGACGCCCTGGAAAGAGTTGGCGGCTTTCCCGAACATTTCGGCGCCTACCTCGACGACGTCGACGTCGACCATCGACTGCGGCTGGCCGGCTACACCTGCCGGTTCACGTCGGCGTCGCGGGTCTACCACTGGGTGAGCCAGTCGCACCGCGTCGACGACCGGCGGTTGCAACGTCGGTTCGCCCGCAACGCCGAGCACGTGTTCTGGTCGAACCTGCCGGCGTCGCGACTGGCGACGTTCGCGGGTCCGCACGTCGCGCTGGTGCTGACCCAACTGGCCCACAAGGCGGTGCGGGGCGGCTTCGGCCCCTACCTCGCTGGGAAGATGGAAGCCGCCGCCGAGACTGCCGCCATCTGGCGCCGCCGCCGCTTCGCCCAAGGTTTGGCCCGGACGGCGCCGCCGCCGTACACCATGCGCGAGCCGAAAGGGAACGGACCTCCAAACAGGAGGTCTTCGTTAGCCGCCGCTTTCCTCAGCGGCGCGTCTTCGTC
>JBOFFD010000487.1:0-6468 GCA_051648425.1 Planctomycetia bacterium | reverse complement strand
GGATTCCTGCTCCTTGCTTCGACGCGGCGACAGGACAAGGCGCCGGAATCCCTTGCTCGCGCGGCGGGCTATGCGGAGAAGTCGCGATGGATGTTCAGCAGTTCGTCGCGGCCGTGTTGGTCGTCGGTTCCGCCGGCTACCTCGTCCGTGAAGCTTGGAAGACGTTTCGCGGTACGGGGGGCGGTTGCGGCTGCGGCGCCCCCGGCGGCTGCGCGAAGTTGAAAGCCGGCGCCGGACCGACCGTCGTTACGATCGACCTGTCGGCTCGCCGGCCGTCGGGCTCGGCAGCGGTAGGCACTGCGCCCGCCACCGCATCAGATGGTCGACCAGCACCAACGCGACCATCGCCTCCCCCATCGGAATGAAACGCGGCAACAGACAGGGATCGTGACGCCCGCGCGTCGAAATCTCGGTCGCGTTGCCGTGTTTGTCGACCGTCGGCTGCGACCGCGCCAGACTACTGGTCGGCTTGACCGCCGCCCGGCAGACGATCGGCAGGCCGCTGCTGATTCCGCCCAACATGCCCCCGTGGCGGTTTCCGACCGTGGTGATCTTGCCGGCGGCGTCGGTCGTGAACGGATCGTTGTTGGCGCTGCCGCGCGCGGTGGCGACCGCGAAGCCCGCGCCGTACTCGAACGCCGTCACCGCCGGCAGCGACAACAACGCCTTGCCGAGGTCGGCCTTCAGTTTGTCGAAGACCGGTTCGCCCAAGCCGGGTGGCACGCCGGTCGCCACGATCTCGGCCACCCCGCCGATCGAGTCGCAATCCATCCGCATTTCGTCGATGAGGGCGATCATCTTCTCGGCGGCGGCCAGGTCCGGGCAGCGGACGATCGTCGCCTCGACCTGTTCCAGCGTCACCGCCGCCGGGTCGGGCACGTCGGCGATGATCGGCCCGACTTGTTTGACAAAGCCGACGACCGTCACGCCGAACGCCGCCAACACCTTTTTGGCGATCGAGCCGGCGGCGACCCGCGCGACCGTCTCCCGCGCCGACGACCGCCCGCCGCCGCGGGGGTCGCGGAAGCCGTATTTGGCGTCGAAGGTGAAGTCGGCGTGGCCCGGGCGGTATTTGTCTTGGATGTCGGAATAGTCCTTCGATCGCTGGTCGGCGTTGCGGAACAAGACGGCGATCGAAGTGCCAGTGGTGCGACCCTCGAAGACGCCGGAGAGGATTTCCGGCTCGTCGTCTTCCTTGCGCTGAGTGGTGATCTTCGACTGGCCCGGCTTGCGGCGGGCGAGGTCGGGCCGGAGGTCGTCCTCGGAAAGTTCCACACCGGGGGGCACACCGTCGACGATGACGACGTTGCCGCGCCCGTGCGACTCGCCGGCCGTCGTCACACGAAACAACGTCCCGAAACTATTGCCTGGCATCGCCCCACCACCGCTAGACCGCGCTTGCGAAACCGAACCCCGCCGACGAACCGTCCGACCACGGATCAAGATACGGAAACGGCGGTCTGAACGAACCGCCGCCTTTCCGTTCGACCCCGGTTCCCTACGCTTTCCGCTGTGTTCCGCACGTCCGTCCCGCCACTCCACGCCGAGCCGATCCCGCCATGCGCAACCTGGCGGGACACGGCCTTACCAATTCACTGACGCTCTTTCACTCGAAGAACCCGGCGAGGGAATTCCCGATCGTCATGATGATGGCCAGCGTCGGTTGAATCGCGGCGGGGCTGGTCGTCAGCGGTTTGAAACTGGAGAATGACGCCGGCATGTTCCGCTTGGCGGCTGGCTCTGCCCTGGTGATGGGCCTGTACTCGCTGACGCTGCTGCACACGCCGCCGCGGGGGGCCGGGCGGGCGGTCGGCGTCGTTGGGTACGATGCTCGGCCTCGACGCGGTGAAACTGCTGCGCGACCGTTCGTTCGCCACGTTCATGATCTGTTCGTTCCTCATCTGTGCGCCGTTCAGTTTCTACGTCGCCTGGACGAACGCCTTCATGAACGAACTGAAGATTCCCGACGCCGCCGCGAAAATGACGCTCGGCCAAGTCTCCGACGTGGTTTTCTTACTTCTGTTGCCGCTCTTACTTCCTCGTTTGAGAGTGAAAGGCATTCTGATGCTGGGCATCAGCGCGTGGGCGGTGCGGTTCGGCCTGTTCACCCTGTTCGCGCGCGAACCGTCGGCGTCGTGGATGTTGTTCACGGGGATTCTGCTGCTTGGCATGTGCTACGACTTCATCTTCGTAATGGGCGGATGTACGTCGACCGGCGGGCGGGGGAAGACGTCCGCGCCGCCGCCCAAGGGCTGCACGCGATTTTCACGCTGGGCGCCGGCATGTTCGTCGGCAGTTGGCTGTCGGGCGTCGTCGCCGAGCGCTACTCCCAATTTAGGGCGGAACTCCGGTCCGCCACGATAGGGCGTGGGAGACAGAACCCCTCTCCGATCGTGGGGAGGGATAAGACGTTCGTCCCTTCACCGCATCCGGGCGGACCAGAGTTCCGCCCTACGTTCTGATTTCCGTCCCGACGTTCGGAAAGAACTTTCGCTGCGACGAAGTTTCATTGTCCTTTGTCCGCTTTTCCTTGCGTACCGCTCATCCATCACGATAGACTGAACCGACGGTGTCGCGCCGTCGTCCGCCGCTTCGGCGTCTGTTTCCCGCGTCGGGGACGGTCGGAGACGGTCGAGTCGTTCGCAAAGGACCGGTACGCACCATGAGCCTCCGCCGAACCGCGGCCGTTCCGGCCGTCTACTCGATTCTCACGCTGGAAGACCGGACGACTCCCGCCGTCGGACTAATGTCAACAAGACTCTTCGCCGGCGACGCGCCGGGCGGCGTCGAAAGCAGCGTCGTCGAGCGCAAGGCGGCCCCCGCGACGAGCGCCGCCGCCGGCGGTCGGGCGGCCGTCCGCGACCGCTTCGAGAACGACGACGTCTTCACCCGCGCCCGCCGCATTTCCAACACCGGCGTGGCGCAGAACCGCAGCATCCACCGCGCTGGCGACGTCGACTTCGCCAAGTTCACCCTCGCCAACAGATCAGACGTCGTCTTGGAAACCAGCGGCTCGCGCGGCGACACTCTCATGGAGCTGTTCCGCGTCGTCGGCACTCGCCGCACCCGCATCGCCGTCGACGACGATTCCGGCCGGGGCGCCTTCTCGCGGCTGCGGCTGCGCGGCGACGACGCCCTCGACGCCGGCAACTACTTGGTGCGCGTCCGCTCGTTCCGCCGCGCCGACCTCATTGACCGCTATCAACTGAAACTGACGGCAACGCCGCGACTGACGCCGCCCGTCAACCCACCGCCGAACAATACACCGCCGAACATCCCCCCGCCGAACAACCCCGTCCCTTCGGGCGACGCCTTCGAGAACGACAACTCGCCGCTCGCCGCGAAGGCGTTCACCCCCGGCGCGGCGCCGCGGTCGCAAAGCCTGCTGCCGGGCGATGAAGACTGGACGCGCATCACGCTCGCCACCGCGTCGAACCTCGTCTTGGAAACGAACGGCGAAGCCAACGGCGACACCATCGTCGAACTGTTCGCCGCCGACGGCGTCACGCTGCTCGCCTCGGACGACGACGGCGGCGTGGGCACGTTTTCCCGCATCGACATGGTCGACGCCCGCGTGATGGATCCCGGCGTCTACTTCGTCCGGGTCCGCGCCTTCAATCCGATCGACTCAATCGGCTTCTATACACTTGGCGCGGAGACGTCGACCGGCAGCCTGGGCGACCCATTCGAGTCGGACGACACCATCGCCACGGCCAAGGATTTCCAGGTCAACGGCCTGGCGCAGAATCACTCTTTGCACCGCGCCGGCGACGTCGACTTCGTGAAGTTCACCCTGCCGTCGCGGGCGTCGCTGACGATTGAAACCAACGGAACGGCCGGCGGCGACACCAAACTGGCCCTCTTCGCCGCCAACGGCGTCACCCAACTGCGCAGCGACGACGATTCGGGCGTCGGGCTGTTTTCGCGCATTCAGATCAACGCCGCCGCGCCGCTGGCCGCCGGCACCTACTTCGTTCGCGTCGAAGAGTACAGCGGCACGATCCTGCCCGCATACACCCTTTCGATCACGGGCGAGGCGCTGGCCGGCGAGGGGGATCTTTTCGAGGCCGACGACTCGGTCGCCACGGCGAAGGAGATCGGCGTCAACAACATCGCGCAGAGTCGCAGCCTGCACACCGCCACCGACGTCGACTTCGCACGGTTCGAGATCGCGGCCACGTCGAACGTAACGATCGAAACCGACGGACTCGTCGGCGACACCTTCCTCCAGCTTTTTGCCGCCGACGGGACGACCTTGATCGCTTCCAACGACGACAAGGACGTGGGCACCTTCTCGCTCATCACGCGCAGCGGTATGAACGCCTTGCAACCGGGGGTCTATTTCGCCCGCGTCCGTTCGTTCACCAACGAGGTCATCCCGAGCTACACGTTGCGGGTGAACGCCACCCCGATCGCTCCGCCGACGCAGTCGAACTTCACCATTTCGCTGCGGTTCGCCGGCCTTTCGGCCAGTCAGCAGGCGGTCTTCAACCAAGCGGCCGCCCGTTGGTCGCAGGTCATCACCGGCGACCTGCCGAACGCGGTCTTCCAGGGGACGGCCGTCGACGACGTGCTGATCGACGCCTCGGCGGTGCCTATCGACGGCGCCGGCAAGATTCTGGGCCAAGCCGGCCCCCGAGAGACCCGGTCCGGCTCGAACCTGCCGATCTTCGGCGAAATGAAGTTCGACAGCGCCGACCTCGCAGAGCTGGAAGCGAACGGCAGTTTGCAGGCGGTCATCCTGCATGAAATGGGGCACGTCCTCGGCATCGGCACCCTTTGGGAAGACTTCAACCTAGTGACCGGCGTCGGCACCAACGCGCCGCGCTACGTCGGCGCGAACGGCGTCGCCGCCTTCAACTTCATCGGCGGGGCGGGAACCTCGGTGCCGGTGGAAAACAACGGCGGCCCCGGCACCGCGGATGCGCACTGGGAAGAGGACGTCCTCCAGAACGAATTGATGACCGGTTTCATCGACCTCGGCTCGGTTCCGCTCAGCCGACTGACCGCCGCCTCGCTCATCGACTTGGGCTACGTGGTGAACCTGGCCGCCGCTGACTCTTTCATGCTGCCGCCGAACCTGGTGGCCCCGAACGCGCTGGTGGTCGAGCCCGTTGAAACGACGGGCGGATCCCCCGCCGGAGCGTTCCTTCTGTCGTCGGTACGACGCCGAACGACGGTAGATCGGTCGGAGTCGACCGGGCACGGTTCTTTGGCGCCGGCCGACGTCGACGCCGTCTTGGCCGCCGCTTTCAGCATGGCGCTCGGCGACGGCTGGAACGCCGCGCCGCCCACCGACGACTTCGACAACCGCGACCTCACGGCTTGGTCGTCGGTTGCCGAGACCACCTTCGACCACTCGATCGACGAGGGTTGAGCGGGCAAATCCGGGGGCGACAACCGGTATTTGAGTAGCATCCCGTAAGCCGCCGCTTTCCCTAGCGGCTAGTCTTCGTTCTTCATCCACTTTCCAACCAAGAAGATCGGACGCGCCGCTGAAGAAAGCGGCGGCGAACGAAGACGCTTTTCGGATGGTTGTCGGGGGTAACGAGCGGCCGGCCCTGAATTACCCTTGCAGGCGGCGGCGGAAGTCTTCGATGGTCCGTTGCAGGCCTTCGCGGAGTTGCACGGTTGGTTCCCAGCCGAGGTTGGCCTTCGCGCGGGTGATGTCGGGCCGGCGCTGTTTCGGGTCGTCCGACGGCAGCGGTTCGTAGACGATCTTCGTCGAACCGCCGACCGCGTCTTGCACCAGCTTGGCCAATTCCAGCATCGTGAATTCGCCGGGGTTGCCGATGTTGTGCGGCTGGTGGCAGTCGTCGCCTTCATAGGCCATCAGGCGCAGCATGCCTTCGACGAGGTCGTCGCAGTAGCAGAACGAGCGAGTCTGCGAACCGTCGCCGTAGATGGTGAGCGGCTTGCCGGATAGAGCCTGCACGACGAAGTTCGACACCACCCGGCCGTCGTTGAGGGCCATGCGCGGGCCGTAGGTGTTGAAGATGCGAATGATGCGAATATCCACGCCGTTGTTGCGGTGGTAGTCCATGAAGAGGGTTTCGGCGCAGCGTTTTCCTTCGTCGTAGCAACTGCGGATGCCGATGGGATTGACCCGGCCCCAATACGATTCCGGCTGCGGATGGACGTCGGGGTCGCCGTAGACCTCGCTGGTGCTGGCCTGGAAGATGCGGGCGCCGACCCGCTTGGCCAGGCCCAGCATGTTGAGGGCGCCCATCACCGAAGTTTTGATGGTTTTGATCGGGTTGTATTGGTAGTGGATGGGCGAGGCGGGGCAGGCCAGGTTGAAGACCCAGTCGACTTCGACGAGGATCGGTTCGATCACGTCGTGGCGGATAAGCTCGAACCGGGGATGGCCCATGAGATGGGCGATGTTGGCCTTGTTGCCGGTGAAGAAATTGTCGAGGCAGACCACCTCGTGTCCCAAGCCGATGAGCCGATCGCAAAGATGGGAGC
>JBOFFD010000486.1:0-1687 GCA_051648425.1 Planctomycetia bacterium | reverse complement strand
CGTCGGGCAGCGCCGCGCCCGGTCGCGGCAGGTAGACGTTCGCCAGTTCAAAGAGGGCGACGTCGAGGTTGCCGTGGGCTTCGTTCCGGCCGTAAGCCGCCGCCAGACTCGGCAACAGCGACTGCCGTAGGACGCTGTGAGCGCGGAAATCATTGTGACGGTGTTGCAACGGAACGGCGGTCGTCCATGGTCGGACGGCGGTCGCCACCGATTCCAGGTCGAAGCTGAAGGTGACGGTCTCTAGACAGCCAAGGCCGACGAGCGTGTCGCGCAGCCGACCGACGACGCGGTCGGTTTTCGGCTCTGCCGCCACCGTCACCGGAATGCGGCGGTTTTCGGGGACGTCGTCGTAGCCGTGAATGCGGCCGACTTCCTCCACGAGGTCGATTTCGCGGGTCAGGTCGCGGCGGAACGACGGCGCCCGGAACGCGGCGCTTTCGGTCGACCGTTCCACCAATTCCAGACCGAGCCGCTGTAGGGTGCGCACCGCTTCGTCGGCGCCGATCGGCACGCCCAGGATCTTTTCGAGACGGGCGAATCGCAGCACGACCGGCGGTCGACGGTCCGGCGGGGCGCCGACGTGCAACACGCCGCGGGCGACGGTCGCGCCGGCCAGCTTTTGCAGCAAATGACACGCTCGGTCGCCCGCCCAGGCCAACCCCTCCGGATCGATCTTCCGCTCGAACCGGTACGACGAATCGCTGGAAAGGTCGAGCGCCCGGCTGGCCCGGCGGATCGACAGCGGCGCGAACTCGGCGATTTCCAACAGAATGCGGGTGGTCGACGAACCGACGGCCGTTTCCGACCCACCCATGACGCCCGCCAGCGCCGCCGCCCGGCAGGCGTCGGCAATGACGCCCATCGTCGGGGCGAGCGTGTAGGTCTTGTCGTCGAGGGCGGCGAACTTTTCGTCGGGCGTGGCGTTGCGGACGACGATCCGCTGCTCGATCAGCTTGTCGAGGTCGAAGGCGTGCAGCGGTTGGCCGCATTCCAGCAGCACGTAATTCGTGACGTCGACGACGTTGTTGATCGGTCTTAGACCGACGGTGCGAAGCCGCCGCTGCATCCAATCGGGACTAGGACCGATCTTAATGTTTTCCAGCACCCGGGCGCGGTATTGCAGACACCAGCCGACGGCTTCGGGGCGGACTTCGACCGAGGTCAGCTCACCGATCGGCGGGCCGTTTTCGACGAAGTCGGTCGGCGGCGGCGTCAGTTCGCGGTCGAACAGCACGGCGGCTTCCCGCGCGACGCCGAGGCAGCCGAGGCAGTCGGGCCGATTGCTGGTCACTTCCAAATCGATGGCGAAGTCGCCGTCGACTTCCTCGGTCGATTCATGGTTGAGGCCGGCCATCATCAGCCGATGTTCGACGTCGGCGACCGGCGCGTCGAGCCGAACGTAATCCTGTAGCTGGTTCCAACTAACGATCATGGCGAGCCTGGCTCTCCGACGGAACGAGGGACGGGTTCGGAATCGATCAGGCGAATTGCCGTAGGAAGCGGACGTCGTTGTCGACGAACGCCCGCAGGTCGGCGACGCCGTACCGGCGCATGGCCAACCGTTCGACGCCAAGGCCGAAAGCGAAACCGGTGTAGCGTTCCGGGTCGACGCCGACCGCCTCGAAGACGGCGGGGTCGACCATGCCGCAGCCGCCGAGTTCGACCCAGCGTTCCCGGCCGTCGGCCA
>JBOFFD010000485.1:0-2735 GCA_051648425.1 Planctomycetia bacterium | reverse complement strand
GGTACAGCACGAAAGACACGGCGATCGTGTGCGACGCGCTGGCCGACTATCTGAAGGCGACGAACGAACTCGACCCCGATCTTACCGTGACGGTGGACGTCGACGGCCGAGCGTCGAAGACGTTCCACTTCACCAAGGAAAACTTGTTCACCGGCGAGACCGATCTGACGCTGTCGGGCGATATGCTGGCCGGCGGCGCCCACGCGGCGACGGTGTCGATGCGCGGTCGGGGGAACGTGTACTGGTCGGCGGTCGCCTCGGCCTTCAGTCGCGAGGACGAACTGCCCGCGACCGGCCATGAACTGTTCGTCGAGCGGACCTACTACAAGGTGACGCCGAAGACGGCGCAGGCGGTCCGCAAAGTGGTCGACCCGAAGACCCGCAAACTGGTCGACGAAAAGTATACGGTGCAGACGTTCGAGAAGGTGAAGCTGGCCGACGGCGCGGTACTTAAGAGCGGCGACCTGTTGGAAGTGGAGTTGGCGGTCGACGCCCGCAACAACTTCGAGTACGTGATGATCGAAGACCCGAAACCGGCGGGCTGCGAGCCGACGGACCAGCAAAGCGGGTACAGTTGGGGGGTGGGCCGACAAGAACTGCGCGACGAAAAGGTGGCGTTCTTCACCAGTTTCCTAAACCGAGGGAAGCATATGGTGCGGTACATGCTGCGGGCGGAGGCGCCGGGCGTCTACCACGCCCTGCCGGCGCGGGCGGAGTGCATGTACGCGCCGCTGGCGCGCGGAAATTCCACCGGACGGACGGTCGACGTCGCGGAGTAACGATGGACGAGAGCGGTTGGTTGCTGTTCGACGTCGGGAACACCCGCGTCAAGTCGGCCTTTTGGACGGGTCGGAACGACGACGAACTGCTGCCGCTGCCGCCGGCGGCGACCGCCGCCGAGGGCGACTGGTCGGACTTGCGCGACCTGTTGCAGCCGTTCAGTCCGGCCGAGCGCAACGAACCGCCCCCCAGGGCGGCCGTCGCGTCGGTTCATCCGAAGGCGGCCGAACGCCTGCTGCAAGCGCTTCAGTACCGCGGCATCGCGGTGGAACTGGTGCTGCGCAGCGACGGCGGCCTGTTTCAAATGGCCGTACTGGAAAGCGGCGTCGACAACCCCGACACGGTCGGCGTCGACCGACTGTTGGGGGCGACGGCCGCCCTGGAAACGACCGACGCCCCCGGCGTGATCGTCGTCGACTGCGGCTCGGCGATCACGGTCAACGCCGCCACTCGCGACGGCCGCGTCTTCCAAGGCGGCGCGATTCTGGCGGGCGTCCGGCTGGCGGCCGAGGCGCTGCATCTCGGCACCGCCATGCTGCCGAACGTGCAAGCGCGGGAACGACGGACGCCAGCGGTGGTCGGTCGGAGCACGGCCGACGCCATCGCCGCCGGCCTGATCTTCGGCTTGGCCGGCGCCGTCGACCGGTTGATCGAAGACATGGCCGCCGCTCTGGGCTTGCCGCCGCCGCGGCTGCGGACCTTCACCGGGTCGAACGACGAACCGTTCACGCCGGTGGTTGCAACGGGCGGCGACGCCTTCCTGCTGAGTCCGCAACTGCGCACGTTGCACCGCATCGACCCGCTGCTGGTCTTGAATGGCGTGCGGACGGTTCTGATCCGCCGGGCGAAGGTAGCGCGCCCCACGCCGAAAAGCGTGCCCGTCGTGCCGGGCTGAGCGGCGTCTTGCTACTGAGGAACAGGTAGTTTTTTGCGATGCTGCGCCGGTCGTCGCCGCGGCGGAAGTCGCCGCCTTCGTCAGAGCCGGAAGCGTGAGCGAAGGTCGGGAGAGCACGGCCTACCGCGCCGAATCCGGATTCTTCCCGGAACGTCGCCGCGTTCGGACCTTCGCCAACACTTCGGGATCTGTAGGACGATCGGTCCGTGGGCAGCGCGAAAGTCTAGGTTTTCCTCGGTAACGAAGACGACGGACGAAGACGTTCCCGGCGACGGCTCGCCGTGGGCCGTCCGCGACGCTATGACGCACGCTTCTAAAACTCGTGGGTGGGCGAACCGGGCGGCAAGTCTAGAATTCCCAACGTCAACGAAGAAGTATCCGCCGACCGGCCGTTCCCATGCCGGCGCATCGCGGCCAATCCTTGGAGGTCGAACGAACGTGAGCTTGGCAACCGGCGGCGACGACGTGGCGGCGGGCGTACAGAAGGCGAAAGCCGAGCTTGACGCCCAGGTCCGCAAGATGATCGAATGGCACTTTTCGCCGGAAACCGGTTCGCCGTTCTGGCTGGAAAAGGCCAAAACCTACGACTTCAATCCGCTGGCGGACGTCCACACCTTCGAGGACGTGAAACAGAAGTTTCCGCTTTTTGAAGACGACTGGATGCGCGGCGGCCCTGTCGGCCGCTGGATTCCCAAAGGCAAACTCGGCCAGCCGACGTACGTCTTCGAGACCGGCGGCACCACCGGCGTGCCGAAGAGCCGCGTCGTCATCGACGACTTCCGCATCGACTATGAATTGTTCAGCCACACGCTGCCCGACGATAAGTTCCCCAAAGGCTCGAACTGGCTGATGCTGGGGCCGTCGGGGCCGCGCCGCTTGCGACTGGCCGTCGAGCATCTGTGTCAGTACCGCGGCGGCATCTGCTTCTGCGTCGACCTCGACCCCCGCTGGGTCGTCAAGGTGCTGAAGAAGGGCGACCACGCCCACGCCAAAGCCTACCTGGACCACATCATCGACCAAGCGGTGACGGTGCTGACCGCCGGTCACGACGTGAAGTGCA
>JBOFFD010000484.1:0-2574 GCA_051648425.1 Planctomycetia bacterium | reverse complement strand
GCGATCGACGACCACGCAGCCTTCATCCTTGGGCATTTCAAACTTACGGCGCAGCGAGGCGCCGTTCTTCGATCCCGGTTCAGCGGCGACCACCACGAAGTGGTCGACGAGGTACGACATCTTGGCAAGCTCCGAACGGAGCGTGGCGTCGGCGGAAAAGAGCACGAGCACCGGTTTGTCTTGCTTCTTGGCGGAATCGAGGGCCATGCCGTAGTCGGACTGCCATTCGGCGGCGTGAACCGGTAGGGCCGCCAGCATGGCGGCGAACATCGGAGCGAACAATTTCACGAAGGAAACCTCCTGCCGTCGACGAGCGAACCGGGCGTGGTATTCGCTCGCCGCGTTGAGACCGCTCGAAGGAGGCACGCCTTCCTTAGTCGTACCGCCTGTCGGATGCGATCATTCTTCCAAACTCAAGCTTGAGAACGCTGCGGAATTCCTGGGCTGGATTATGAACGGCGGGAAGTCGTCGAAAAGGGCTTGACGTCGATTTAATTAACCCAATCGTCATAAACAAAACGTCGTTCGACCTTTACGCGGCAAAGTTTTTCTTGAATTTCCGTGATCGGCCCGTGGCTTGCGGGTGGAAAACTGGGAATCAATCATCAAGCGCCAGACAGAACGATGGCAAATTTTCACACGCAACAAGAACCCAAACAACCCATTCTAGCCATTGCAACAGCCGCTAAACCAACCCATCCATCGCAATCAACCCATACCATTGGTTTTGAAATCCTCGGTAGGATGTTCGTTTCAACGCCTTCACTTCAAACCGCCCCCCGTCGGTCGCCGTTCGGCCATGCCCGCCGCCCCGTCGTGGAAGTGCAGGCGAAAGTCGAACCATTGACGGCGACGCCCTCTTGTGAAACGACGGCGGCGTTCTTATTAAGAAGAACGAGCGAGCGAGACGCGATGTAAGACGAATCTTATTCACTGCGAGGGCGCTCGCTCTTAGTCGACCGGCGCGTTGCGCGCCGCGAAAGACTGAAGGTGGACGCCGACGGCTTCGGTCGAGCGGCGACGCAGAATTCCGCGAAACGCCTCGGCGGCAGCCGCCTTTTCAAAGACGGCTTCGGCGACGATTCGCGCGGTTCTTGCGGTGCGGAACGATTTCGGCCATGACAGGCCGACGGCGTCGCGCCGTCGATACCGACCCGCGAAAAAGGAACCCGAAACGCCGACCGACTTCCACGAAACGATCGGCAAACCGTCCGCCGACGCCGCCTCGAACACGGAATCCGACTGACGGGCCAACAGGTCGTCCAACGACTGTTCGGTCGACGATTCAAAGTGGAACGCGGCGGCCGCGACGGTTGGATCGGTCGCGGTCAGCGCGGAACCGGGTTTCGGTTGGGTCGAAATTCGATCGGCCGCCAAGGCGGCGGCAAGGTCGGCGACACCCGCGCCGGTCAGCGCGGAAACAGTCATCAACGGTCGCAGCACGGTGTTTGGGTCAACCGGCAACCGGTCGGCGTTGAAGCCGTTCGGTTCAAGCGTCGGCGGATTCCAAACCAACTGATCGGTGAACGAACCATAGGTCGACGCTGCGTTTGGGAGTTGGTCGAAGACCCCGAGAACGACGTAACGCTCGGCGACGCCGTGTAGCAAGGGAAGAACGTCGCCGGCATCGGCCCGGCGCGATTCCACTAGAAGGATCTTCGGAAACGCGACGACGGTAGGCGACGACCGAGGATCGAAAATGCGAAAGCCGTGGGCCGTAAAGCAAGCGGCGTCGACCGAGCCGTCGAAGCCGGGGTCGACCACTAAGCCAACGGTCCAAAGCTTCGCCTGGAACCGACGGGCGAGCTGAATAGCCAGCGTCGTCTTTCCTCCGCCGGGCGGACCGATCAATACGTACGCGCATTGCACAGCGAACAAACAATGCAGCCTTAGCTGTATTTGTCGAGATCGGCGAGGAAGCCCGCCGGTTCGTCGAAGGACGACGTTTCTTTCTTGCCGGGGGCGGATTCGGTCGGCTTGTCGCGGTACGATTCAAACAGTTCGTCAAGGGTCGGTTCGTCGGCGGCGCCCGGCGAGCGCAACATCGTCTGAAAGGGGTCGTCGTCGGTCGACGCCACGGGGATGGTGGGCCCGTCGAATTCGTCGCTGAGGGGCGTGAAGCCGAGATTCGGTCCCTCGTCCGCGTCATCCGCCGGCAGCACGACCATGCCGTCCGGTTCGGCGAGTTCGTAGTCGACGACGAAGGTCAACGGTCCGACCTCCAGTTCGTCGCCGGGGTTGAGCATCGATTGATCGACGACCCGCTTGCCGTTGACCAACGTCCCGTTGACGCTGCCGAGATCGCGGACGATCAACCGACCGCCCTGGTCTTCGAGGCTGCAATGGCGTCGGCTGACGAGCTTGCTGACGACCCGCAGATCGCACTCTTGATGCCGACCGATGACGGCGGGGATGCGCCGCAGCGAAATCATCTTCGTCGTCGTATGCCCGCGCTGGACGGTCAACTGGACGTTGAACGTTGTGGGAGGCGCCATAAGCAAGACCACTTCGTCAAAAAAGAACGCGAGATCGTTCCGCCGCCGCGTCGAAACACCGCCGAAGACTCGACCGGCC
>JBOFFD010000483.1:0-3446 GCA_051648425.1 Planctomycetia bacterium | reverse complement strand
TCGTTGGCGACGAGCCAGGTGGCGGCGGGCAGGAAGCCGCGGCGGTTGGCGATGTCGCGCATGAGCCGGCGGCAACCGTCGTGATCGCCGAGGCAGGGAAAGATGGTGGCGTCGAGTTCGTCGACGAAGCAGCGGTATTTGACCTCGGCGTGATGGTCGACGACCGCGTCGTTCCACGCCACCCAGGAAAAACCGGGCGGGAGCTCGGGAACCTCGGGGAGGTTCGCCAGATCGATCTCCATGCGGAACCGCTTGAAGTACATCACTGTCGCCGCCGTCGCCGTCGAACGGTCAAGTCGGCCCGGATCGGCCGAACGTCGTTCGCGACGTCGAACACAGGGGTCGACCGTCGCCAGGGGCGTTATGCAAACCAACGACCCGGCCGGCGAGTCGTCCTACGTGTTGCGGGCGGCGTCCAAGAAGCCTTCCAGGTGGCGGCAACGGACGGGGTGTTGCAGTTTCCGCACGGCCTTGGCTTCGATCTGCCGGACCCGCTCCCTCGTCACCTTGAAGATTCGGCCCACTTCTTCGAGCGTGTAAGTGTAGCCGTCGCCCAAGCCGTACCGCAGCTTGATGATTTCGCGTTCACGGTACGTCAGCGTCTTCAGGACGTTGTCGATCTTAACCTTCAGCATTTCGTGGGCGGCCGCCGAGACCGGCGACTCGACTCGACCGTCTTCGATGAAGTCGCCGAAGTAGCTGTCTTCGCTTTCACCGACCGGACGGTCGAGACTGATGGGGTGCCGGGAAATCTTAAGAACCCGGCGGGTTTCCTCGATGGTGATGCCGGCGGCGTCGGCCGTTTCCTCGATGGTCGGTTCGCGGCCGATCTCCTGCAACAGTTTCTTAGACACGTTGCGCAGCTTCGACATCGTTTCGATCATGTGGACCGGGATGCGGATCGTCCGGGCCTGGTCCGCGATGGCGCGGGTGATCGCCTGGCGGATCCACCACGTCGCGTACGTGCTGAACTTATACCCGCGGCGGTATTCATACTTGTCGACCGCCCGCATCAGACCCGTGTTGCCTTCCTGAATAAGATCGAGGAAGCTCAGACCGCGGTTGCGGTATTTCTTGGCGATCGACACCACCAGCCGCAGGTTGCCCCCGGAAAGTTCGCGCTTCGACTGCTCGTATTCGTTGAAGCGGGTCTGCATTTCCTCGCAGCGCCGCGACAAAGTCTTCGGCGTTTCGAGCGTGAGCAGCATCAGGTCGCGGAGTTCCTTCTCGATGTTCGCGCGGTCTTCCTTCGACGCCCGCGATTCACGAAGACGAACCAGTTCCCGCTTCAGTTCGGTCATTCGCTCGGCGATCTGCCGAAGCTTCTTCATCATCGGCTGGATGCGCTGGGTGCGCACGCTCAGTTCTTCGATGAGGACGACGCCCTTGCGACGGCGGTATTTCAGCCGACGGTAGTGGATCGCCTTGTCGGGGCGGGGCGTCTTGCCGCTGATGAGCCGACGGAAGTCGAGGGCGTTCTGCTCCAGCACGCGGTCGAGGGTCCGCAAGTTGAGTGGCATTCGGCCCAGAATCTGGTCTTTTTCCAGCTTTTCGGTCACCGAGACTTTGACGGTGCGGTCGAACGGCAGCTCTTCGCGGTGGACTTGGTGAAGCACGTTCACTGCCAACCGGAGGGCGTAGTCGCATTCCAACACACGGCCGCGGAAGGTTCGGCGGGTGACTTCGATCCGCTTGGCCAGCGCGATTTCCTGCTCGCGGCTCAGCAGCGGAATCTCGCCCATCTGCGAGAGGTACATGCGGACCGGGTCGTCGATGCTGCGCGACGAGTCTTCGGCGTCGGTGGAGCGGACTTCGTCTTCGTCCTCGGCGGTCGTCGCGACGACGGCGACTTCCTCGACCTCGGCCCCGACGCCTTCGCGGACTTCGGCGTCCGCTTCGTCGATGACCTCGATCCCCTGCTCCTCCAACGTCATAAGCAGTTGGTCCAGCTTTTCAGGGCTGGTGGCGTCGTCCGGAAGGGCGTCGTTGACTTGGGAGTACGTGAGGTACCCCTTGCGCTTCCCAATCTCAACGAGCGACTTCAGGCTTTCTTCCATTGCCATCCCCTTCACGCACGGACGGTGTATCGTCGATCGGGCCGCCCAGGCTCCGCGCCGACCCCGACGCCTCTTCCATCCAAGAAGAAGCCGTCGCGGTCGTCTGCTGTTTGTTCATGGACCAAACCGAAGACGGAAACCGAAAAAGTTCGTCCCGCCGTCGGTCGGCCGCTACCGCTACAGGTCGTTCAGTTCCTGCAGCAGCCGACGCCGTTCCGTGGGGTCGGCCGTCATTTTGAGTCGTTGAAGGATCGTCGCGCGGATCTGTTGTTCGCGTCGCCGGACCTTCTCGGTTTTGTAGTCCGCCATCGCCCGCTCGAAGGCGTCGCCGGTCGGGGCCTCGTCGGCCAAGTGGACGATTCTTGCCGACAGCGGCCCTTCGTCGACCGCTTCGCGCAGCCGATCGGTGGTGGCCGCCGGTCCCAAGCCTTCGGCCAAAAGGCCGGCAGCCGTCGCGATCCGCCGCAAGGCGGGATGTTGGAACTCGCCGGCCGGAAACCACTCGGCGATTTCCAGCGCCCGGTCGGGCCGGGCGGCCAGCAGTTCCGCGACCGCCTTCTCCAACGCATCGTAGGGAGCGTTTTGAAGTGCCATTTCGTTCGACGCCGACTCCTCGGCTTCGTCGCGGACGGCGGCCGGCTCGTTCTCGAACCGTTCGGCCGACCGACGCCGCAGATCTTCAGCGGCGGCCGCTTCGTCGCGGATCGTCGCCAGGCGCTGCCGTACAGTTGTTTCCGGGATGCCGAAGACTTCCGCCAGCCGCCGCATCGCTAAATCGTACTTCACCGCCTGCTCGTCGCGCAGCAGTTCGGGCAGCGCGGCCATCGTTTCCAGCACTTTTTCCAGCGCGAGCCGTTTGCCTTCCAGCGTCGACAAGTCGCCCGCGCCGCGCGAGTCCCTGATGAGGAACTCGAGCGAATCAACGGCTTCGCCGATCCGTTGCAGGAACGGGTCGAGGCCGTGGCGGCGGAGGTAGTCGCACGGGTCGAGTTCGTCGGGCAGGACGCACAACCGAAGATCGACTTCGCTGCCAAGGAACAGGGGCACCGACTGCCGAGCGGCCTTGCGGCCGGCGGCGTCGCCGTCGAACATCAGCACGACGCGGTCGGCCAGGGTTTTCAACCGGCCGACGTGGTGGGAGGTCAACGCCGTTCCGCAAGTGGCGACCGCCGAGCGATAGCCGGTCTGGTACGCCATCAGGCAGTCGGTGTATCCTTCCATCACGACCATAACCCGCTCATTCGGTGTTCGGATTTTGCCGAGGGCTCCGACGGCGACGTCCAAGCCGTACAAAACCCGACTCTTGTTGTAGACATCCGTGGACGGCGTGTTCAAGTATTTCGGGCGATCGGCCGCCGCCGCGCCCGGTAGGATTCTTCCACCGAACCC
>JBOFFD010000482.1:0-6751 GCA_051648425.1 Planctomycetia bacterium | reverse complement strand
CTCGACGCGGAGGTCGCCGCCGCCGTGCAAGCCGCCGTCAAAAATTTGGAATCGCTCGGCGCGACCGTGGTCGAAGTCGACCTGCCGCACGCCAAGTACTGCATCGCCACGTATTATCTCGTGGCGACCGCCGAGGCGTCGAGCAACCTCGCCCGGTACGACGGCATCCACTACGGCCACCGAGCCGCCAAATTCGCCGACCTGGAAACCCTGTACTCGGCCAGCCGCAGCGAAGGCTTCGGGGCGGAAGTGAAACGCCGAATCATGCTGGGCACGTTCTCCCTTTCGGAAGGTTACCGCGACGCCTACTATGTGAAGGCGCTGCAGGTCCGCCGACTCATTAAGAACGACTTCGACGCCGCCTTTGAAAAAGTCGACTGCATCGTCGGACCGGTGGCGCCCACGCCCGCGTTCGAACGGGGCGCTAAGACCGCCGACCCGCTGGCGATGTACCTGGAAGACGTCTACACCGTCTCGGCGAACCTGGCCGGCATTCCGGGCTTGTCGATTCCGTGCGGCTTCTCCGCCGGCGGCCTGCCGATCGGCTTGCAGTTGCAGGGTCCGCCCTTCTCCGAAGAAAAGCTGTTGGCGGTCGGCGCGTTGTTTCAGAACAGCACCGAACACCACCGCCGCCGACCGACTTCTTAAATGAACTTCTCACCCCTGGAACGCGCGCCATGAGCCTGCCGTACCGCATCGTCGTCGGGTTGGAAGTCCACGTTCAACTCACAACCGAAACGAAGCTCTTCTGCGACTGCCCGACGACCTTCGGCCGGCCGGCGAATACGCAGACCTGCGAAGTCTGCATCGGCATGCCGGGCGTGCTGCCGGTGCTGAACCGCCGCGCCTTCGAGCTGGGCTTGAAGTCGGCCGTCGCACTCGGTTGTTCTATCGCCAAGTTCACCAAGTGGGACCGCAAGCACTACTTCTACCCCGACCTGCCGAAGGCGTATCAGATCAGCCAGTACGACATGCCGTTCGCCGTCGGCGGCACGGTCGAACTGAACGTCGATGGAAACAATAAGACCGTCCGTCTCATCCGCATCCATCTCGAGGAAGACGCCGGTAAGAACCTACACTCCGACACGAAGGGCGATTCGCTCGTCGACCTCAATCGCACCGGCACGCCGCTGTTGGAAATCGTCAGCGAACCCGACATGACTTCGTCGGCCGAGGCGATGACCTACGTCGAGAAGATCCGCACGCTCATGCGCGACCTCGAAGCGTCCGACTGCGAGATGCAGGAAGGCAGCCTGCGCTGCGACGCGAACGTGAACATTCACTTCGAGCACGACGGCCGAACGGTGAAGACGCCGGTCGTTGAAATTAAGAACATCAACAGCGTCCGCTCCATCGGCCGCGCCATCGACTACGAAGCCGGCCGGCAGTTCGAGCAGTGGCGCATGGATAAGATGGAGATCGGCCAGCGACCGAAACAAACGCGCGGCTGGAACGATCCGCTCGGCGAAACCCGCCCGCAGCGTGAAAAGGAAGAGGCGGCCGACTACCGCTACTTCCCCGAACCCGACCTCGTGCCGGTGGTCGTCGACGACGCGTGGATCGAACGGATTCGCGCCGAGATCAGTGAGACCTCCGCACAGCGGGCCGAGCGGTATAAGACGACGTACGGTCTGAACGATTACCAGGCCGACCAACTGGTGTTCAAAGGCGGCCGCGCGACTTCCGATTATTTCGAGGAACTGCTCCGGCTCGGCGTCGACGCGAAGGCGGCCGCCAACTGGACGATCAACGACGTGCTGGCGCATGCGACCGGGCGCATCAAGACGATGGGCGACCTGCCGATCGCTCCCGCCGCGCTGGCCGCGCTGCTCGGTCTGGTGAAGGACGGCAAACTCAATCTGAACGACGCCCGCGAAAAGGTGCTGCCGGAAATCATTTCCTCCGGCCGGCCGGCCGAGGAAGTCGCCAAGGAAATGGGTCTGGAAGTCGTCGCCGACGCCGGCGCGGTCGACGCGGTGGTCGACGCCGTGATGGCCGGCATGGCGCAGGCGGTCGCCGACTTCCGCGGCGGCAAGCAGGCCGCCTTCGGCGCCCTCATGGGGGCGGTCATGAAAAAGGCCGGCGGCAAGTTCCCGCCGGCGCTCGTCAAGGATGCGTTGACGAAGAAACTGTCTTAGACGCTTGGACGGCCCGATGTCGGAACCATCACCGCCGCCGTCCAGCGATCGAACGCACGCCGTCCTCGGCGAACCGCGGCGTTCACTGCAACCGTTCTTTCACCCGAAAACCGTCGCGGTGATCGGCGCCACCGAACGACCGGGGGCCGTCGGCCGGACCCTTCTCTGGAACCTCCTGCGCAATCCGTTCGGCGGCGTCGTCCATCCGGTCAATCCCCGCCGCAACAGCGTTCTCTGCGTCAAAGCGTACCCGACGGTCACGGCGGTCCCCGACCCGATCGATCTCGCCGTCGTCGCCACGCCCGCCGCGTCGGTGCCGGCGGTCGTCGCCGACTGCGTCGCCGCCGGCGTGCGGGCGGCGGTGGTGGTGTCGGCCGGCTTCCGCGAACTCGGACCGTCCGGCGCCGCGTTGGAAGCGGAAGTCTTGGCCGAAGCGCGGCGCGGGAAAATCCGCATCCTGGGGCCGAACTGCCTCGGCGTCATGAACCCGGTCCTCGGCCTCAACGCCACCTTCGCCCGCGCCATGGCCCGCCCCGGTTCGGTCGCCTTTCTTAGTCAAAGCGGCGCCCTCTGTTCCGCCGTCTTAGACTGGAGCTTCCGCGAAAACGTCGGCTTCTCGGCCTTCGCCTCGCTCGGTTCGATGGTCGACGTCTCGTGGGGCGACCTTATCGACCACTTGGGCGACGACCCGCACACCCGCGGCATCTTGCTGTACATGGAGTCGCTCGACGACGCCCGCTCATTCCTGTCGGCCGCCCGCGAAGTGGCGCTGACCAAGCCGATCCTGGTGTTGAAAGCCGGCCGACCACAGGCGTCCACCGAATCGGCCACGCACGTCGGCGCCCTCGCCCACGCCGACGACGTCTTCGACGCCGCCTGCCGGCGTTGCGGGGTGCTGCGCGTGCGCACGCTCAGCGAGCTGTTTTCGATGGCCGAGGTGCTGTCGAAACAGCCCCGGCCGGCGGGCCGACGGTTGGCGGTCGTCGGCAATTCCGGGGCGGCCGGCGCGTTGGCGGCCGACGCGCTCCTCGCCGACGACGGCCTGCTGGCGCAGCCGGCCCCCGAAACGCTGGCCGCGTTGGACGCCGTGCTGCCAGCGCACTGGCGCCGCTCGAACCCGGTCGACCTGCTGGGCGACGCCGACCCGGCGCGGTACGTCCACGCCGTCGAAGCGCTGGCGCGCGATCCTGGCGTCGACGGCGTCTTGGTGGTGCTCACGCCGCAGGACGGCGTCGACCCGACCGCCGTGGCCGGCGCCTTGCGCGACCACCTGGCCGAATCCGACCGCCGGCCGACGAAGCCGATTTTGGCCAGTTGGATGGGCGGTTCGGACGTCGCCGTCGGCGAGGAAATCTTGAACCGGGCGAACCTGCCCACCTTCACCGCCCCCGATTTGGCGGTCCACGCTTTCAACGACATGTGGCGGTATGCCGACAACCTGCGCGGCCTCTACGAGACGCCCGCCGACGACGAAGCCGTCGGTGCGTTGGACGAAGAACGTCGCGCCGCCGCCGGGTTCCTCGGTGGGATACGCGCGGCCGGCCGCGATCGGTTGACGTCGGAAGAATCGCTGCGGCTGCTGGCGCTCTACGGCATCCCGACGGCCCCCGAGCCGATCCCCGCCGACGCCGTCGAACTGATCCTGGGGTCGACCGTCGACGCGCGGTTCGGTCCCGTGTTGCTCTTCGGCGCCGGCGGCCCGCTGGTGCGGGTTTACCGCGACCAGGCGCTCGCGCTGCCGCCGCTCAATGCGACGTTGGCCCGCCGGCTGATGGAAAAGACCCGCATCTTCCAGGCGCTGGCCGGCCTGCCCGGCCGACCGCCGGTCGACCTGCCGGCGCTCGAGTTGCTGCTGGTGCGATTCAGCCGGTTGGTGCTCGACAATCCCACCGTCCGCGAGATTGAAGTCGACCCGCTCGCCGCCGGTCCGTCGGGGTTCGTCGCGCTCGCCGCCCGCATCGTGCTGCATCCCGCCGCCACGCCCGTCGCCGACCTGCCGCGTCCCGCCATCCGGCCGTACCCCAGCCACTACCGCCGGCTTTGGACGACGAACCAGGGACTCGAAGTCCTGTTCCGCCCCATCCGGCCCGAAGACGAACCGTTGGTCGTTCGCTTCCACCAGGATCTTTCCGATGAAAGCGTTCGGCTGCGCTACTTCGCGCCGATGAAGTTGAACCGTCGCACCGCCCACGAACGGATGATCCGCGTTTGTTTCAACGACTACGACCGCGAACTGGCGCTCGTGGCCGAGCACCGCGACCCGACGACCGGCGCCCGCGAATTTCTGGGGATCGGTCGGCTCGTGAAGAAACGCCGCCGCCCCGCCGCCGAGTTCGCCCTCTTGATCGCCGACCGTTGGCAGCGCCGCGGACTGGGGGTCAAGATGTTGTCACTGCTGTTGCAGGCCGCCAAGAGCGAAGGTCTGGAACGGATAGAAGCCGACGTCCTCGCGGAGAACACCGGCATGCAGCGGGTCTGCGAAAAGCTCGGCTTCACCCTCGCCCGCGGCCTGGGCGACCCGACCGTGAAAGCGTTCCGCGCGACGACGGACGTGGAACCGCTGTAACAGCTCGGCCGTCCCGCATCCTCTCGGCCGGCCCGTTTCCTTCAGAGCCCGAAGCGTCACAGCTTTTTTCATGAAGCAGCGCAAGTGGCGTTGAGCAGCTTGGTTTTCAGGGCGCCGACGACCAGCTTCGCCTGCACCCAGCGGTGCACCCGTCGATACCCCCTCGCCCAAGGCGGCAGGTGCGTCAGCCCCGCCCACCAGTTCGTTAGGTTGCCGAAGAACCGCTCCACCGCCCGCCGCGCCTCGTACATGGTCCGGCCGAACGGATCGGACCGGTTCTCCAACAGTTCCTTCGACCGCAGCCGCCCGGCCGTCTGCTTGCGGCGCCCCAGCCCCCCTTCGGCCCGTACCGCCGCGGCGCCACGAGCTGCCGGTCCCCCAGCGCGTCGCACAACCCGTGCAGTTCGTTCGAGTCGTCGTTCGCGTCCGCCAGCACGTACCCTTGCAGCGACGGCTTCCTCAGCATCCGCCGGGCGATTTCGCGTTCGTCCACGTTCATCGCCGCCAACCGCCACGACGCCACGCCGCCGTCGGCGGCCGCCAGAGCGTGGATTTTGCAGCCCCGGCCCATCCCCCGCGCCGCCCGGCCGTACCCCGCCTGCCGGTCCTTCGACGCTCCGCCCACGAGCAGCGACTTGCCGTCGACGATCCAAAGCAGGCCGTCCGGACGGGCCGGACCGAATGGCGGCCCGTTCGACGGCGAGCAACAGCGCGACGACGGAGGGCGTCCGCATTCGGCGGGACATGGTGGCGGAGGAGGGCGGCGGCCGACGGCCGCGCGGCGGCCAGTTGGCGGCGACGACGGCCCACGAGACGGGGCGGTCGTGCAGGACGGCCCAGTACCAGACCTCGACGATGCGGCGGTCGTCGAACTCCTGGTTGCGACGCCGCCGCCAAGGCGGAGAGACGCGGTCGACGAGGTCGACGACCGCCTTCCAAAGGAGGTATTCCATGATGCACCCCCGACGCGATTTGCGTCAAAAAGTGTTTCACGCCGAAACCATTTTACCGTCAAGGGCTTCCGCCGCTCCATGCAAAAAGCTGTCCCGCTTCGGGCTCTGACGGAACCTTGCCGGTCGGTGAGTCTCGACGGACGTCCCCGCCCGCCTATCATGATTGCTTCGACGGCGTTCGCGCTTGGCCGTTCGTTTGACGAGGTCGTTCGACATGCCCCTTTATGAGTACGATTGCCCCGACTGTGGATCGGCCGTGGAACTGCTTGTGCGGTTTGGCGAGGCGCCGGCTTGCCCCGCGTGCGACGGCGTGCGGTTGGCGAAGCGGTTCAGCGTCACGGCGGCGCCGGCGGTTGGTCGCGGGGCGGCGCGCGGCGGTTGCGACGCTTCGCTGCCGCCGTGCGGGTTGCCGACCTGCGGGCGGCTGCGGCCGGGCGGCGGCGCGGGATGAATCCCGGCGACTTTCTCTCGCCGGCGGCGCAGCGGTCGCTGCTGGCCGCCGGTCGGTATGCGGCGGCGGCCGACGTGGCGGAAATTCGGCCGGTCGATCTGCTTGCGGGGCTGCTTGCCGACCGTGACAGTGGCGCCTGGGCGCTTTTGGCCGAGCATGGCGTCGACCTTGAAACGCTATGGTTGAACCTGACGGTTTCCGAACCGGACGAGGACGCGTCCGGTGTCGGTCCGTTGTCATCGGCGGCTTCGGCGATGGTCGCGGCCGCCAAACGGCTCGCGTTTGAAACCAGCCGGTATGAATCGGTCGGCAGCCGGGAACTGCTGTTGGGCCTATTAGAGCAGTGGTCAGACGACGACGCCGTGTTTGAAGGGGCGGGCGTCGATCGGTCGGCGATTACCCGCCGGCATAACGCCGAGGCGGCGCCGGTCGTCGTCGCGGTCGATTTGACGGAACTCGACCTACGGCTCGACGACGTCGTCGATCGGATGGACGCCGCCCGCATCGTCGACGCCAACGCCAATCGCGCCCGCGAAGCGCTGCGCGTCATGGAAGACTACGCCCGGTTCGTGTTGGAAGACCGCGAACTGGGGCGGACGATCAAAGAGCTGCGGCACGAACTGCGCGACGCCCTCGGCTTCCT
>JBOFFD010000481.1:0-4515 GCA_051648425.1 Planctomycetia bacterium | reverse complement strand
TACTGGCGGGTGCCGGTGATGGACGGCGAGTTCCTTTGCGAGGAATCGTTCGGCACGGTGAAAGGGGTGGGCGGCGGCAATTTCCTGTTGCTCGGCCGGTCGCAGGTCGGCACGCTGGCGGCCGCCCGCGCCGCCGTAGAGGCGATCGCCGCCGTGCGCGACGTCATCACGCCGTTCCCCGGCGGCGTCGTCCGTTCGGGCAGCAAGGTCGGCGGCAAGTATAAGAAAATCCGCGCCAGCACCGCCGACGCCTTCTGCCCGACGCTGCGCGGCGCCGTGAAGAAGACGGCCCTGCCGGAAGGAACGAACGTCGTCTACGAAGTGGTGATCGACGGCTTGACGCAAGACGCCGTCGGCGAGGCGATGCGGGTGGGCGTGCACGCCGCCTGCGCGGCCGCCGGCGCCGGCGAACTGCTGGCCGTCACCGCCGGCAACTACGGCGGCAAACTCGGCCCGTTCCACTACAAGCTGCACGCCCTGCTCGCCGAACCAGCCGCCGTCTGAACGACTTGAGAATTGGACGATCTCTCATCCTGTTCCGTCAGCTCCCGAATCGAAGTGAAAAGAAGGATCAAGATTCGACGAATCATTCTTTCATGATGGGATACAATCGACGGCTCTCGTCCAACTCTTTTTGACGGGCGTCGCTTTCGGTTTGAGTTGGATGTTGATATGTTTTGGTCAGATCACCGCTCAGCCCGTACCATCTCCATAAGCCGCAATGAGAACCCTCCGCATCGATCGGCCCAAAGCCTCGAATGAAACCGTCCACATGATATGAGACTTCAATATCGGCGTCGGTGTCGTGCAAAAGTGCGATCACGCCGTCAGCGCGAAACGTGAACAGCCGCCGGCGACGGCCGTCGCGAAAGCTCTCATATCCTGCTATTGCGTCATCGTCGGAATAAAGGACGGACTCTCTATCGCCGTCGTGCATGACGGCGGCGACGGAACCATCCAGCGCGTAACTCACTTCGTGTCGACGCGGGGATAGATTGCACTCGAAGGCCACTTTCCTTGCTATTTCGTCCAACGAACGGTTCGACGCCAGGACGTCCCGTACCATGACCCGGCCGATGCGCTCAATCCGGCCGTCGGATCGCCAAGCGACGTATTCCGCGAATCCATCCGGGAGAATCTTAATCTCTTCATAGGGCGAACTCGTCGCTGTTACGATTCGGATCGATGCGAGCCGAGGCGCCAATTCCAGCCGCCGAGTCAAATGCCAAGTTATCGTCAGCGTCGCCTCCGTCCACTGTGTTAAGGATGACCCAGCTTCATTCGTACGCCACAGCGGGACGTCGAAAAAGATCAATGCGGCCGTGACTACCGCAACGACGGTCCATAACGCGAAGGAACCTGCGGTCATCCGTCGGAGATGGCGCCATCGTCGTGATTTGACGTCGATCTCCATTCGATGAGTTACCTCCAACGCCGGCCGTCTTAGAACTGCCCGTTCAAGGCGCGTTGCATCGGTTCCATGTAGGCGACCGTGAAAATTCGGTAGATGAAGAAGATGATCATTCCCGCGACCAGCGCCCAGACGCACCAGCCGGCGGCGGTGTTCAGAATCTTCAGTTGGTGGGCGGCCGTCTCTTCGTACTGACGGCCGAGGCGGCCCAGCGATTCCGGGACGGCTCCGACCGCCTCGCCCGATTCCAGCACGGCCAGGAAGTCGTGCGGGAAGACCGGCTGGTCGGCCAGCGCCTCCGACACGCCGACGCCGCCGCGCAGACGCTCGGCGACGAGCGGCTCCAGGCACATGTAGGCGCCGTTGTCGGTCGCCGCCAGCGAGAGGGAAAGGGCTTCGTCGACCGGCAGCGAGGTGTCGAGGGTCATTTTCGCGGCGAGGCAGAAGCGCGACAGAGCCAAGAGTTGCAGCGTGCGGCCTAGAACGGGGACTTTGAGCAACGCGCGGTCGACCACGCCGCGGGTCTGCAAGGTTTTCTTGGCGGCCAGGTAGCCGAAGTAGCCGCCGACGAAAAGAGCGGCCCAGGCGCCCAACCACGCCAGCGCCCCGGTCGTGCCGACGAGTCCGAGTCCCAGGACGTCGAGCGGTTGGCCGCCGCGAGACGAGGCGATCCATCCCAGCAGGAAAATGAGGGCGGCGATGATGGCGATGGCGGTCAAGAGCTGCGCGACGACCGGGAAGATCTGGCGGAGGAATTCGCGGCGGAGGGATTCCTGTTGGCGGTAGTAGGCTCCCAGTTCCCGCAGGATTTCGGGCAGATGGCCGGTGCGGCCGGCGACGGCGGCCATCGAAAGGAAAAGGGGCGGGAAGTCGGCCGCCGAATTCAAAGCGGCGACCAGGTCGTCGCCCGCCTTCAGCCGTTGGACGAGCGTCCGCGACAGCACCCGCACCTTGGGGTTCGCGTGTTTTTGGGAAATCTTCAACGCCTGTAGAATTCCGATTCCCGCATCGAGAGCGTTGGCGAAGGCGTCGGCCCAGTCGGCCAGCAGTCGTCCGGAAAGCGCGGGCCGAGACATGGACGTCTTCCTTACGTATTTTAGAAGCGTTGGTGCCGGGCGGGGGCGTCTGGCTCCGAGCCGGTCGTCGCGGCGAACATTATTTCGTCTAAGACCCGACGAGATTCGTCCACGCCGGTGGAAACACCGGCTATCCTATTAGGTAGGGCGTCTTGATTCGCATTTCGTCGCGACCGACTTGACGGCATGAAGTTGGCCGTCGCGCCTCGATCCGATCGGCGGGCCGCTTTCGTCGTTCACTCGACGGAAGACGGCAAAGCAGCTACGGTCTTCGGTGGATCGAAGGACCAGAGGATGGAGATTTCCACGTTTTCGACGGCCGCCGACGCCGCATCCCTTCGGACCAATCGGCCGCGAAAAACTGAGGACGGGAAATGAAGGCATCGTTGTTGGTCGTCGACGGGAAGCCACAAGGCATGGTCATCCCGTTCAAGACGGAACAGTTCACCATCGGCCGCGACAAAGGTTGCAACCTGCGGCCGACGAGCAATCTCGTCAGCAATCGGCATTGTGCGTTCAATATTCACGACGGCCGGCTGTACCTGCGCGACCTGGGCAGCACCAACGGCACCCTCGTCAACGGTGAAAAGATCACCCAGACACTGGAATTGAAGGCGGGCGATTTGGTCAAAGTGGCCACGCTGGTTTTCCAAGTGCAGTTGACTTTAGAGGCCGCGCCGGCGCCTCCGTCGACCGTCGCCGCGCCGGCCGCCGTCATTCAAGCAGCCCCCTCCCCGGCCGCCGCCTTGGAGGCGACCGCCGTCGCCCACGCCTCCCCAGACGACGAAACGCTGCAATGGCTGATGAACGAACCGAACGACCCCAGCGACCAGTTGCGGGAACCGTCGGCGGACAGTACCGTGCTTGACATCCAGGCCACCCGCGCCGAAACCGCGACCGCTCTGCCCACCATGCCGGCCGAAACATCGGCGGCTGCATCCGTGCCCGGGTCGTCGAAACGGCCGGCCCCGCCTGTTTCCTCGAAACGGTCGCCGGCGCCGGCCGTCATTCCCGACGGACCAGAGGTCGAACCGTCGGTGACCACCGCCCCCGCCGCCGGGGAAAAGAAGACGGCCGCCCCCGCAGCGCCCGGGGGCGACGACAGTTCGTCGGCCGCCGACCGCCTTCTGAAACGCTACATGGACCGCCGCCGCACCTGATCCACCGCGGTTTCCAGGCCGTCGGCTTCATGCCGACGGCCTCCACCGTTCGTCCGCGAGCCGAGCGCATGCGACCCCTCGACTGGTGGAACTCCCTTTCCGCGAGCGCCTTTCGCCGACGACTGCTCGCTTGGTACGACGCCCACGGCCGGTCCTTCCCCTGGCGCGACACCCGCGACCCGTACCACCTCTGGGTTTCGGAAATCATGCTCCAGCAGACGACCACCGCCACAGTCGGCTCGTTTTTTCCCCGTTTTTTGGCCGCCTTCCCCTCCATCCACACCCTGGCCGCCGCCGACGAGCAGGAGGTCTTGAAGGAGTGGCAGGGACTGGGCTACTACCGACGCGCTCGGAATCTGCACGCCGCCGCCCGACGGTTGGTCGCCGAGCGCGATGGGGTTTTCCCGTCGGAGCCGACGGAGATCGCCGCGCTGCCGGGGCTGGGACGCTACACCGCCAACGCGGTCGCCTGCTTTGCGTGGAACCGTCGGCTGCCGATTTTGGAAGCCAACACGGTGCGGGTGTGGACCCGACTGGCGGCCGCCGACGGCGACCCCGCCCGCGCCCCACTCAACGCCGAGTTGTGGGCGATCGCCGAAGCGTCGCTGCCGACGACCCGGCCCGCCGACTTCAACCAAGCGCTGATGGATTTGGGGGCGACCGTTTGCACGCCCGCCGCCCCAAGATGCGAGGTTTGTCCGGTGGAATCGTTCTGCGCCGGCCGTCGCCGCGGCGACCCGACCGTCTTTCCCCAAAAGGCGGCGCGGCGCGAGCCGGTGGCGGTCGACGCCGTCGCCGTGGTGATTCGGGCCGACGACGCCGACGGTGCGACGGTGTTGGTGCGACGCCGGCCGGCCGACGGCCGTTG
>JBOFFD010000480.1:0-2208 GCA_051648425.1 Planctomycetia bacterium | reverse complement strand
GGCACGTATTCGACGGCGTCGAACCGATTCAGCATCGCCTCGATCAAGAGCCGGGTCTTCACGGAACTGCCGCTGCCCAATTCGACGAGGGCGGGCGGCGCGTCGAAACCGGCGGCGATTTCGTCGGCGTACCGTTGCAAGATCGACCGTTCGGCGCGGGTGAGGTAGTACTCGGGCAGTCCGCAAATCTTCTCGAAAAGTTCCGAGCCGACTTCGTCGTAAAAGAAGCGGCAGGGAATCTCTTTCGGCGATCGGGCCAAACCGACGCGCACGGCGTCGACAAAGTCGTCGCCCATCACTTCCGGCGGCGTGCCGAAAACCGAAAACCGCGATCGCCGAGCGACGGAGTGTCGTTGCGTGGATAAAGGCATCGTCAATGGCGCTCCGATTTACGGCGATTCTCAATAGCGGCCGAAGGCGGGCGTGTTTGCACCCTCGGTCTTTGGATCGTACCAGAGGTTAGTTTGGAATCGCCAAAGTAAAGTCGAAAACCTCTCGACCGAGATTGTGCAACATTCGCGCCGAACGGCGCGGTCGACGCCGGCCGATCAATGAAGATTATTTCGTGCGTCATGGAAAACGTAGTCGCCGGGCGACCGTCTCCGGAACGACCAGTTTCGGTTCGACGCCGAGGCGGATCAGGCACTCGGCCGGCTTGCCGTTGATCGACAGCGCCTGGCGGCGGTTGAACCATCCCAAGCGGTCGGTTCCGTGAAGCGGCGTCGTCTTGGAGGCGGTTTCGTTCCCGGAGTACCAGCCGGGAGTGTAGAAGCGGATCCAGACCGTGTCGTCGAGTGACAACCGCCGGTCGTTCGACCAGCCGCGCACCCAGCGGAAGACGTACTGTCGGGCCTCCGCGTTGTAGCTGGGGGCGACGGCCGCCGTCGACAGCGTCGCCAGGTCGGGCGTGCCGGGGTCGCCGGCGGTGGGGGTGGCGTGGCGCGTCGAGCCGTCGAAAGGCTGCGGCGTCCCCTTGGGGGCGATCCAAATTTCAAGCTGCAACGGGTCGGCGGTGAGGGTCCACCAGGCGTCGGTTTGAAGCCACGATTCGTCGAGCCGAAGGACCAACCCGTCCAACAACCGCCGGCTGTAGTCTTCGATCTTGCGCCACTCTTCGCGCGCCTCGGCCGAGTAGGCGCGATCGCCCTTCGCGGCGCCGGCGTACGTCGCCAACTCCGTAAAGACGGCGGTGCGGTCGTTCCCCTTCTCGGTCAGCAGCTTGTCGAGATATTCCTCGACCGCCGCCAACCCGCGGGGCGGCGGCGTCGACAGCAGCCGGTTGCGCAGCGCTTCCACGCGATCCTTCCAACCGCCCTCGGCATATTGCACCGGGAAGCGCTCCGACGCCGTCCGACTCCAATCGTCGAGTTCCTGCAGCAACTCTTGCGACGCCGCGTACGACGCCGGCTCGGCGGACCGCCGTTCGATCTCCTCGAAGGCGACCGTCCGTTTCCGCCACTCGTCCGACGAACCGAGCGCGGCGTCGGCCGCCGGCTTGCCGTCGTCGGGCGTGGCGCCGGTCGTCATTGCCCGCCACAGTCGGGCGGCTTCCGGGGTGCCGGCCACGCCGACGGCCAGTGTGGCGACCGTCAGCGCCACCATCGCCCACAAACCGACGTTCGCCTTGGTTCGCGGTCCGCGGCGGTCGCGGCGACTGTGCGACGTCAGCAGCGTGCTGACGATGCGGTTGACGAACGAATGCGGCGAATGGGGGTCGTCGGACCTCGGCAGCCGCACCCGGCCGTCGTCCCGCTCGACGACCGACGAGCCGCGTTCCACCGTCGGCCGATCCGCCCCCGGCAGCAGCGAGCTTTCGATGAGCGCGGCGGCGCGGTCGAGACGGTCGGCCGGCGTGCGGTCGGCCCGGCTGAGGTAGACCGTCGTCCGTTGCAGCAGCCCCGGACCCAAGAGCGGCAGCAGCTTGGTCAGCCACAGGTCGTCGAGCTGGTCGGCGGGGCTGCCGGCGGCGAGCCGACCGGGGTCGTGGACCAGCACGATCCAATCCGAGTTCAGCACGTCGTCGACGACCGCTTCCTCGCACGCCTTGCCGGCGCGGTGGGCGTCGAGGTTGCGCAGCACGTCTTCGCCGGCGTAGTCGCAAAGGGTGAGCAGAAAGCGGTGGGTGAAATGGACGCCGACGAACTGCGCCCGCAGCACCTGCTTGGGCGGGGTCGGGTCGACGACGCCGTCGCGTTCCAGCCGTTCCCA
>JBOFFD010000479.1:0-2422 GCA_051648425.1 Planctomycetia bacterium | reverse complement strand
CGACGATCGCCAACCCTGGAATCGGCGCGATGCTCTTCAACATCTCGTCCTTGATCGGCGTGAAGTCCGATTCCTCCGACGACAGGTTCACCGCGAACAACGTCGACGCCCGTTTCGGCTGTTCGACCCGGCCGCCCGTGACGTCGATGCGGTAGAAGCCTTTCGTGTCGGCTGCACGGTAGGCGCCGACGAGCCGCGCGCCCACCCGCTGCAATGGAATCGGGGAGGCGGCGACGGGCGTCGCCGCGACGGCGCCTTGCTCGGCCTGGGCGTCGGCGGCCGGCTTGCCGTCGTCGAGCCTGGCCCCGGCCGTCACCGGCGACCACGATTCCACCACCGAGACCTCGGCCGTGGCGCCGGCGGCCACGTTCGTCGGCGCTTCCAGTTCCGGCAGCCGTTGCACGTGGCTGACCATTCGCAGCACCAACGGCACGAATTCCGGCTTCAACGGCAGGTTGCTCCACTTGGCGTTGAACGGGAACGACGCCAGCAACACGACGCCGTCACCGAACCGGCTTTCGACGAACGCGGGGGTGTCGGACGCGAAGTCGGCCAGCTTCCATGCGACGCCGCGCGGCTCGGTGAACGTCAGCGGGAACCGGCGGTAGACGAGAGCGGTCGTGAGATACCGCTGGTTGGGGTCGTCGAAGACGCTGAGGACCGGATGGGCGAAGTCGATGGCCGCCAGGCGGGTGAAGGTTTCAAATTTCTGCGGATCGCCGACCGGGGGCGCGAAGCGGACGCCGGCCAGGAATTCCTTCTGCGGCCCCGGCACCGGCAGGAACTGGCTGTTGTAGGCGTCGGCGTTGACCTTTTCGCCTGGCAATACGATAAGACCGCCGCCCTGCTGCACGAACTCGCGCACCCAGGCGTACTGCTGCCCATTAAGCTGGCCGCAATTGGCCATCACCAGCACCGACACGTTCCGCAGCCTGTCGGTGTTCAGGGCGTGTTCGGGAATCTCTTCGACGGCGAGCGACCGGGCGAATTCCCCGCCCGGCGCCAACGGATCCTTCTTGGCCTCTTCGGGCTTCTTTTTCTTACCCTTGCCCAACGGCATGGTCGGGGCGTCGTCCTCCGCGCCGGCCGAGAGCGCCGTCTGTAGGAAGAGGCATTCGTTTTCGAACGGGTCGTTGTTTTGGTCGCCGTTGACCAACAGCACCTTCACTTCGGGGACGACGTCGAGGGCGAACAGGTACGAGTCGTCGTCGGGGAAGCGGTCGGCGCCGATCTCGAACCGGCCGTGGACCGGACCCTTTTCGCGCGGCAGGAACGACAGCTCGCGGCTGGCGGTCTCGCCGGGGCGCAGGGTCATTTTCACTCGGCCGATTTCTTTGTCTTCGACGAACACGCCGACGGCGACGTCGGCCGGCTCGGTCTCCGAGTGGTTGACCACCCGCGGCCGGAGCGTCACCGGCAGGCCGCGCACCACGCGGGCGCGGCGGGGCGAATCGCCGACCACCGCGCGGTTCGGCAGGTTCTTTTCCGTGCCGACCTTCACGACCAGGAAGCTGGCGTCGGCCGGCAGGAACGACGACAGACCCTGGTCTCCCGCCTCTTTCCAGCCGGTCTCTTGTGCGTCGGTAATGAAGTAGACGGAAAGACCGGTCGGCTTGTCGCGCTGTGCGTCGGCCATCGTTTCCGAGATGGCGGCGTAGACGTTGCCGCGGGCGGGCGACGCCGTCAGCCCCTCGATGCGTTCCTTGATCTCGGCGGCGTCGCTGGTGTAGCGGCGGAACAGGATTTCCGGCTTGGCGGCCACCCGCACCAGCGTCAGGCGGTCGCCCGCGCCCAACCGGTCGACGACCGCCAGCGCCGCCGTCTTCGCCCGGTCGAGGGCCGTCAAGCCGTCGGTGGTGGCGTTCATGCTGGCCGAGCAGTCGACCATCAGCACCACGTCCCGGCCGCCGCCGCCGAAAAGGGTGTTCCAGTGGCGCACCACCGGTCGGCACGCCATCAGCACCAGACCGAGCACGAACAGCGTGCGCAGCGCCGCCAACAGAGCCTCCAGGAATTTCATGCGCCGCCGTTGCTGTACGTAGCTGTCGAATAAGAAACGGTACGTACTCAGTTCGACGGTGCGCAGCCGTTGCAGCGTCAGGAGGTGTAAGATGATCGGCAGCGCCGCGAGCGGCAGAAGCGCGAACAGTCCGGGATGAAGAAAATCCATGGCGGAAAGCTTTCTCCGGCGGCGTCAGCCGATGCGGCTTCGTTTGTCGAGGTAGGCGGCCAGGAACTTGTCGTACGGTTCGTTCGTATTGGCCAGCGCGTAGCTGATCTTACGGTCGAAGCAGTCGGTGCGAAGCCGATCGACGAACTTCTGAATGCGCGTCAGATAGTTCGCCCGCAGCGTCTTCGGGTTGGCGACGACGCGACCGGCGCCTTCCAAATCCTTGAACCGCGTGGTGCGGTCGAAAGGGAA
>JBOFFD010000478.1:0-2745 GCA_051648425.1 Planctomycetia bacterium | reverse complement strand
TGGCGCGGGCGGTGCGCGGCGAGGAGCCGAAGCGGATCGTTTCGGAGATGATCGCGGCCGCCTGCCGTTACTCCACCCGCACCGCGCTCATGATGCTGCGCGCCCTCGACGACGCGGAGAACGGCGTCGGACCGGAGGTGACGCTCGATCGGTTGCAAGCCTGGGCGGCCCACGAAGCGATCGCGGCGGCGGTCTATATCTTCGCCCGCCACCCCAACGACCCGCGGGCCGCGATTCTGGAAGGGGCGAACACGCCCGGCGACAGCGACAGCATCGCTACGCTGGCCGGCGCGCTAGTCGGCGCCCGCTGCGGCCTGGAAGCCCTGCCGACCGACTGGATCACCGACGTCGAACGCTCGGCCGAACTGCTGGCCCTGGCCGAGCGGATCGACCCGGGCTACTGACCGACCGGTCGACGGAAATGTTCGCCGCGGGCGTCAAGAATCGCCGCTGGGCGACACACGATCCGGTTCGGAGTCTACTTTTTTTCCGACCCCGGATCGCCGTTCTCGTTCTCAAGCTCTTCCGCCGGAATCACCTCCGCACCGGGAGGATACTTCACATCGTCCTTTTTCACTTTGCCTCCAAGCCAGAGGTCGATGCGTACCAACTCGCCCTCCCCTTTCGCCTGGGGGCCGTGGGCCATCGGTCCCGTCGTCACCGACCAGTCGACGGAAACGTCGCGGTCGGCCTTGTCCCACGGAGACCGGGCCCTTTTTGCCCCCTTGTGGACGACGACCCGCACCTTGGTCTTCTTCTTCGCCAGTTCGGCGGTCGCCTTGTTGAAGTCGGCCGCGTCGCCGGCAAAAAAGAACACGTCGGACGCATTGACGAAGAACCCGTGGACGCAGTTCAGGCCCTGCGTCACGAGGTGCTCTTTCGGGTGATCGCTTCCCAACGCGACGGCCTCCCGAGATGCCCAGCCCGCCAACAGCAGGGCCAGAGTGAACGAAGTGAACGTCCTCATCGATAGCTCGCCTTCCTAAATCTAGGGGCCAATTCCCCTCAATATCGGACGAGCAAACGGTGAAATGGTTCCGGAACTCCGGTAGGCGAAAAGACGGCGCATCAAGAACCGCCGACGGACCGGCGCGCATCAGTCAAAGCCGTGCCCCCTGCCGCCGCGCCAACAACCGGCCGGACGATCCGCTCGTAGAATTCCTCGGCGCGTCGTTTTACTTCAGCGAGCGCGGCGTGAGCCTCTGGAAGTAGGCAAAGAAGTCTTCGTTAGCCGCCGCTTTCCTCAGCGGCGCGTCCTCGTCTTTCGATACGCGAAGACAACGGACGCGCCGCTGAGGAAAGCGGCGGCTATCGCACGGCTCGCATGTTCCGCATAGTAGACCGCGGCGTCTCCCAACTCGGTTTCCGCCTCGGGATGGATCCAGTAGTTCACGCCAGGCGCGCTTTGACGCGGTCGAGTGCTTCTTGACCGGGCGCCATCGACAGCCGGCCGGACTTTACCTCCTCGCGCCTTCGCCGAGCCAGTTCCATCCAGGCGGCTTGCGCCGGCGACTTCGGCTCGAAGCTGGCGATCAATCGCTCCACAAGGCGGGCCCTGTCTTCGGGAGACAGGTCGAGCGCCTGGGCTTCCAGATCTTCGATCGGCACCTTCATGGCGCGCCTCCTGGGTTCCGTGACGCGAAGAATGCCGCAAGCACCCGGGCAAGCCTCAACCAGGGGGTTGTGCAAAAAGATCAGGCCGCCGGTCAATCAGTTATCCAAACCGTTCAAAGTGGATTCAAGCCGGTGGACGTTGCACGGCGGGTGGCGCCGCCGTACCTTGGGTCCATCAAGCTTCCGACAGCGACCGACGTTCAACCAGGAGATTCGCATCCCATGGCGGGATTCGACCACGGGGCCGGCCGGCCCGATGCGTCGGAAGACGCGGCGACCGCGGCGCGCAACGCGCGCATCGGTATGTTCTTGTTCGCGGTGTACACCGCGTTTTACGCGGGCTTCGTCCTGCTCAACGCCTTTCGGCCGCGGGTCATGGTCGACGTCGAAATCGCCGGCGTCAACCTGGCGACCACCTACGGCGTCGGCCTCATCGCTTTCGCCTTCCTCTTGTCGATCGTCTACGGCGCCCTCTGTTGGAATCCCGTGAAGACCGGTTCTAAGACCGAAGCGGCCGGCGCGACGGAGGACGGCGAATGATCTACACCTTCAATCCCGAAGCGGCGGCGGTGTTCGGACTCATCGTCGCGCTGACGGTCGGTCTTAGTTTCTACCTGGGCCGGCAGGCGCAGTCGGCGAGCGGCTTCTTCGCCGCCGGCGGCGGCGTGCACTGGTTCGTCAACGGGGTGGCGTTCGCCGGCGACTACCTGTCGGCGGCGTCGTTCCTCGGCATCAGCGGCATGATCGCCTTTTACGGCTACGACGGCTTCCTGTACTGCATCGGCTACCTCGCCGGCTGGGCGGTGGCGCTTTTCGTGGTCGCCGAACCTCTGAAGCGCCTCGGCAAGTACACCTTCGCCGACGCCCTCGACGCCAAGTTCCAGTCGCGCGGCATCAAGCTGACGGCCGCCCTCAGCACCCTGGCCGCCAGCGTCTTCTACCTCATTCCGCAGATGGTCGGGTCGGGCGTCTTAGTCAAGCCGCTCTTAGGGCTGCCGCACTGGGCGGGCGTGGTGATGGTCGGCGCGGTGGTCATCGCCATCGTATCGTCGGCCGGCATGGTCAGCACCACCTACGTGCAGTTTCTGAAAGGCCTCTTACTCATCGTCTTCGGCTTCGTGCTCACCGTGC
>JBOFFD010000477.1:0-3599 GCA_051648425.1 Planctomycetia bacterium | reverse complement strand
GGGGCACGTCGATCGGCCGGCGCGAAACGATCCGGCCGGCGGCGTCGGCGGTGAACTGCGTGACGAACGGCTTCTGCATGCCGTAGCGAAAGAAGATCATTTCGCCGGTCTTCGGATCGAACTTCGGATGGGCGGTCATGGAGACGGGGACTTTGCCGCCGAAGTCGTACTGGCCGACGGTGTCGAGTTCGCGGGTCACTTCGTACGGCAGGCCGCCTTCCCACAAGCAGAGGAAGTGGCCGGCGTGGTGGACGACGTGGGTGTTGGCGGTGTGCTTGATCGGGCCGGGGTCGGCGCCGGGCGGCAGCTTGTCGGCCTCGAGCGGAAACGGCTTCATGAGGCTGCCGTAGATCGCCTTGCCGCGCTGCTGCTCGGCGAGGAAGCCGCGGGTGCGAATGAACCGGTTGCGGTAGCGGGCCTTGCCGTCGGCGAAATAGACGCCGTGCAACATGCCGTCGCCGTCGAACGGAAAGGCGTAGCCGCCGATCGGCATGAAGGCGGGGTTGGGGCCGTTGCGTAGGTACAGCCCGCGAAGCTGCCGGGGGATGGACCCTTCCACCTTCAGGTCGGCGACGTCGAGTTCGTCGAAAACGGGCGCGAACGGTCCGCGCAGCATCGGGTCGGGGAATTGATCGTCGTGCCGAATCTGGCTGGGCGCGGTCGGCGACTCGCCTCGCGCCGAACCGAACATGCCGACGCCGCCGACCGTTCCGGCGGCGGCGGCCGCCGTCGAACGCCGTAGAAATTCCCGCCGATTCGAGCCGCCGTCCGACGTCATCGCGCCCACCTCCGACAGATATAGGTCGATTCCTGGCGAACTACGCCGTCGCCTCGCGTCGACCGAACTATTGTAGTAGTTTGCGGGCTTACGGTGTTGCGCCGCCGGCGCGATCGGCGTTCCCCGCCCGCCAAACGACCGGTCGATTCGACGCCGACATTTTTTCAGCGATGTGATACTCTTAGTATAAGCGGCGTGCCCACGTGAAGCGGCGCGCCGTCGCAAGGCGCGGCCCACGCTTTTCCTAGTTTTTTCCGACGAAGTCGAACCGGACGGATCATCCGTCGACCTCCTGACGCAAGGAACGGCTGGCCATGTTGCTGGAAGGTCGGTTCGAGATTCAGCAGAAGCTTTCCGAAAACGCGGACTTCCAGATTTTTCGGGCGCTCGACAAGAACACCGGCTCCTTGGTGGCGATCAAGTCGCTGCGGCCCCGGTTCGTGGTCATGAACCAGATGGACGAGCGGTTCGCGCAGGAGTTCATGCTGCTATGCAAGCTGCAGCATCCCAACATCGTGCGAGCGGTTCATCTTGGGGTGACGGAAGACAACACGCCCTACTTCGCCATGGAATACGTCGCCGGTTCGAGCTTGAAGCAGGTCTCGCAGCGGATCGGACCGATGTCGCCGTCGCAGGCGTATCTGTACTTGGCGCAGGTCGCCAGCGCGCTTGACTGCATCCACCACCACGGCATCGTCCACCGCGACGTCAACCCCGAGAACATTTTCGTGCAGCAAGGGCAGGGGGGCCGCGAAGTCGTGAAGCTGCTCGACTTCGGCTTCGCCAAAATCCTCGACTACGACGACGAGGAAGGGGTCGTGATGACGCGCGGCGGTTTGCGCGTCGGCCGGGCCGACTACATGAGCCCCGAACAGGCCCGCGGCCAAGACCTGACGACGCTTTCCGACGTCTACGCCCTCGGCGTGATGGGCTACCTGCTGCTGACCGGGCGCAACCCGTTCGAGGCGAAGAACAACTTGATGGTGGTCATGGCGCATATGCGGCAGCCGCCGCCGCCGTTCACGACGGCCAACCCGCGCAACCGGGTGCCGCCGCACGTCGAATCGGTGGTGTTGAAGGCGCTGGCGAAGGAACCGGCGCACCGGTGGGCGTCGGCCGGCGAGTTCGCCCAGAAGTTCCGCCAAGCGATGCTCACCCGCACCGTGGCGCCGCCGGTTTGACGCCGTCCGTTGCACCGCTGGTCGCACCTCCCGCCTCGGCCGCACCGCTTCCGCAGTCACTCGCTTCCCGCCGCCGCTGAAAGTTCGTCGGCCTCTTTTCGCCGCACCCCCTTGTTCGACGCGGCGTCGCTCGTAAGCCTGACGAGACAATGGTCGGATCGGTACTCCCAATGGTGGGTGCCGCCGGGTCCGCCGCCTCACTTATTCTGCAAGGTCGCCCAATGGCTGCCTCCGCCGTTCATTCTTCGCTGGAACTTTCGATGGCCGCCGAGCCTCGACTTTCTTCGGCGCTGCTGGCCGCTTGGCCCTTCGACCGGTCGATTCCCGGCGTCCGTTGGGATGAAGCCCTCGCCGCCGCCCGGACCCCCGCCGACGACGAAGAGGAAGAAGGCGACGAAGAATTCTTCGACGACGACGACGACCTCGACGACGACGAGGAAGAAGACCTCGACGACGAGGAGTACGAAGACGACGAAGAATTCGAAGATGAAGAGTTTGAAGACGACGACCTCGACGACGACGACGATGTCGACGACGACGAGGATGACGACGAAGACGCCTAGGAAGATGCCTCGCGGCGAGGATTCGTGTCGCTCGGCCTCTCGGCCGGGCGGCGCCGAGCCTTCGGCGCGCTGTGCTTTTCCATCGACCCGCACCGACCGTTCGGTTTTATGCCGCGATCGGCCGACGTGATGTCGGTCCGCGGGCGGGCGCCGGTTCCCGTCCTCCCTTTCCTCAGCCCGTCCGCTCGTGGACGTGTGCCATCCCGCCCGCCGTCGCGCCGTCGCCCTACAATGCTTCGATGCGTCGCCATTCCCTCGTGCCGTCGGAGGTCTCATGTCGCCTGCCCGTCCAATTGATCCGTTCCCCGGTTTCCTCCGCCGCGCGGCCGCCAGCTTTCTCGGAATAAGGCTCGCAGCGGTGGTCTTGGTCGCCGCCATCGTGTCCGTTTCGAGCGCCGTCGAGAAGTCGGCCGAGAAGGCGCCGGCCGTGCTGGATCCATTAGCCGTTGACGCCCCCGCGGTCGAACGGCGTCTTCTGGACGATGTGACGTTTCTGGCGTCCGATGCGCTGGAAGGCCGCGACGTCGTCACGAAGGGTCACGAACAGGCGGCCGACTTTCTTCGCGCCGCGTTCCAGAAAATGGGACTGCCCGGCGCCGCGAAGGACGGCGGCTACTTTCAGCCGTTCAGTGTGAAAGTCGACAACAGAGCCAAGGCCGACGTTACCAAGCTGACACTGCGCGGCCCGGACGGAGCCGAGCAGGTCTTGCGGATAGGCGTCGATTTCCAACCGCTGGCGTTCGGCGGCGACGGCAAGTTCACCGCCCCGATCGTGTTCGTCGGCTACGGAATCGAAGCGGACGAGTACAAGTACGACGACTACGCCGGCCTCGACGTGGCGGGCAAGGTGGTTCTTGCGATGCGCCGCGAGCCGCGCCAGACCGACGAAAAGAGCGTCTTCAACGGCAAGGATACGACCAAGTACAGCAGCTTGATTTCCAAAGCGGAAACGGCCTGGGTGAAGAAGGCGGCGGCGGTACTGTTCGTCACCGAACCGCACACCGCCGGCAAACCGGACGACGACCGCCTGCTGCCGGTCGGCTACGTCGGCGGCGAAGGCTCCGGCAACCTGCCGCT
>JBOFFD010000476.1:0-2366 GCA_051648425.1 Planctomycetia bacterium | reverse complement strand
CGAAGCTGGAAGGCGTGCAACTGGAATGGCGGCAGGTGTTGTCGAAAGAGACGCCGATCGACCTGCCGCTTTTGGCGTCGCTGGCGGCGATCGCGGGGGTGGGCGGCCTGAACAATACGTCGTTCGCCGCCTACGCGCGTGACAAAGGCTGGGGCATGGGCGGCATCGTCGGCGCCATTCCCAGCATGATCGGCGGCAAGGGGATCGCGCTGTCGCACACCGGCGCCGTCTTCCCGATGACCGAAGAGAATCTTAGACGCTGGCGGCGGTGGCGCTCCATCACGCTGATGGACCAGTTCGGCGTGTGGGTCGTCGGCTGCATTCTGGGGATGGGCATCCCGGCGCTGGTGTCGTTGCAGTTCGTCCGCGGCCAGGAAGTGTCACAGAACACTGTGGCGGCGATGACGGCGGCCGGCGTGGCCGACGGCACCGGCATTCCGTTCCTGTGGTGGGTGACGTTGTTCTGCGGGTTCGTCGTGCTGGCGCCGAGTCAGATCACCTCGGTCGACGGCTTCACGCGCCGCTGGACCGACGTCTTATGGTCGGCCAACCCGCGCATGAGTTCCTGGCCGGGCGACAAGGTCGTCTACGTGTACTATTCGATCCTGGGGTTGTACTTCCTCACCGGCATCGTCATCCTCACCGTCTTTCCCAAGCCGTTCTTCTTAGTGAAGGCGGCGGGGGTGTTGGTGAATTACGCGCTGTCGGCGGCGGCGCTGCACACGCTCATTGTGAATACGACGCTGCTGCCGAAACCGGTGCGGCCGAACATGCTTTACCGCGCCGGGTTGTTGGGGTGCAGTTTATTCTTCCTGATGATTTCGGCGGTCAGCACGCCGCAAATCCTGGGAGAACTCAGCGCGATTCTTTGGCCGGTCGCCGCGAAGTGAATCGTCTGTTTCTTTCGTTGGGACGAAAGGACGGAAGTCCGCTCCGGTTAGCCGCCGCTTTCCTCAGCGGCGCGTCCGTTGTCATAGCGTATCGAGGGACAAGGACTCGCCGCTGAGGAAAGCGGCGGCTAACGAAGACGTTCGGCAGCATATCCATTCAGAAAAAAGGGCGCTGCCGATACCGTTGGTAAGACGGCCGGTGGCGCCCCGGGGGGTCGTTCAGTTCGCGGAAGAAGCGGCGGCGGTTACTTCTTCGCCTTGGCTTCCAGGGCGGCCTGGGCGGCGGCCAGGCGCGCGACCGGCACGCGGAACGGCGAGCAAGAGACGTAGTCCAGGCCGGTGCGGACGCAGAACTTCACGCTGGCCGGTTCGCCGCCGTGTTCGCCGCAGATGCCGATCTTCAGACCCGGGCGGGCGGCCCGGCCCCGTTCGACGCCGATCTTCATCAGCTCGCCGACGCCTTCCTGGTCGAGCACCTGGAACGGGTCGTTCGGCACGATGTCGTGCTCGCGGTAGTAGTTGATGAACGGGGCGTAGTCGTCGCGGCTGATGCCGAGGCCCGTCTGCGTCAGGTCGTTGGTGCCGAAGCTGAAGAACTCGGCCGTCTTGGCGATCTGACCGGCCGCCACGCAGGCGCGGGGCAGTTCGATCATGGTGCCGACGAGGTAGTCGACCGTCACGCCGGCTTCCTTGAAGACGACTTCGGCGGCCGCCCGCACGACCTTTTCCTGGTGGTCCAGCTCGGTTTTGTAGCCGACCAGCGGAATCATCACTTCCGGCTTGGCGGTCTTGCCGGCCTTCTTGACGGCGACGGCCGCCTCGAAGATCGCCCGCGCCTGCATGAAGGTGATTTCCGGGTAGACGATGCCGAGCCGGCAGCCGCGGTGGCCGAGCATCGGGTTCATTTCATGCAGTTCGTCGACGCGGCGCTTGATGTCCTCGAACGTGATGCCGAGCTTCTTCGCCAGTTCGACCTGTTCGTGGTGCGAGTGGGGAAGGAATTCGTGCAACGGGGGGTCGAGCAGGCGGATGGTGACGGGCCGACCGTCCATCGCCTCGAACAGCCCCTGGAAGTCGGCCCGTTGGAACGGAAGCAACTTCGCCAGGGCGGTTTCGCGTTCCTCGACCGAACGGGCGAGGATCATTTCACGGATTTCGTCGATGTGGTCGAAGAACATGTGCTCGGTGCGGCACAGGCCGATCCCTTCGGCGCCGAAGGCGATCGCCTGGGCGGCCTGGTCGGGCTTGTCGGCGTTGGTGCGCACACCGGTGGTGCGGCGTTCGTCGGCCCACTTCATGACCTGGGCGAACGCCTGGTAGGTGCGGCTGTCTTCCGCCTTCATCGTCTTGTCGAGCAGCACCTGGATGACTTCCGAGGGCTTGGTTTCGACGCGGCCCTCGAAGACTTCGCCGGTGAAGCCGTCGATGGAGATGTAGTCGCCTTCCTTGAGGGTCTTGCCCTTCACGCGGACGGTG
>JBOFFD010000475.1:0-6459 GCA_051648425.1 Planctomycetia bacterium | reverse complement strand
GGTGGTTGGAAAGCCGGCCCCGATCCCGGCGGCCGGCCCGAGGGCGATTGGCTGACCAAGCCTATTCCCATCGACGACGACGCCGCCGCCAGGGTGAGCGGGCTGTTCGTCTCGGCCCAGGGCGCCGGCCGCGCCGTCTTGGCGTTCGACCGCGACAAAGACAAGGCGGTCGTCGAATGCTACGACCTGACCGCCGCCGAGGCCAAGACCGCCGACTCCAAGCCGGCCAAGGCCGCCGTCGGCCCCGCCAAATCGGGCGGTGTGCCGCCGATCCGCTTCGAGATCCCCTTCGGCGTCGACGTTCTGGCCCTCAGCCGCGACGGCTCCCGGTTGCTGACCCGCGTTACCCGCAGCAAGGGTCGGCTTGACCTTTGGTCGGTCCCCGACGGCAAGCACCTCGGCGGTTGGCGGCCGTTCGCCGCCGCCGAGAAGGACGACGACCGCTTCGTCGACGCCGCCGGCTTCGTCGGCCCCGACCACGTCGTCGCCTACAGCCGCGGCCGCACGCTGTCGGTTTGGGAGGCTCGCGTTGCAAGGCCCCTCTACTCCGTCGAGAAGTACAGCGAACACAACCTTTCCCGCTCCATGAACCGGTTCCTCGAGCGGCTCAAATCGCTCCGCGAACCGAACACACGCCTCTTCAACGCCGGCGAACCTCCGACCATGGACGACTACTACCAGGAGTCGGCCCGAAGCCTGCTGCCGGCGGTCAGTCCCGGCGGCAAGACGTTGGTGCTGGCCCACGACGACCGACTGCTTTTCGTCGACGCCCTCACCGGCGAACCGCGCGGCGCGGTTCGCCAAGGGGCGCGTCAGCGCCGCCGCGTTCGATCCTTCGGGTCGCAAGTTCGCCGTCACGGTGGAACGGCCCAACAGCGCGATGTTTCTGGTCGTCGAAATGGCGACCGGCGAGGTGTCGGCCGAGTTCCCGATTCCCGACGCCGGCGACAACCTCCAGTGGTGCGACTTCCAGCACCTGCTCTTGGACGGCCAATGGTTGGTCGACATTCCTAAGAAACGCGTCGGTTGGACCTACCGCATGCCGAACGCCGTCCACGCCCGCTCGACGCCCGACGGCCGGCATTGGGCCATCCTGCCCCGCGCGCCGGGCAGCCAGCGGGTCTCGCTGGCGGCCGTCGAGTTGCCCGACGAGGCGGTGGCGAAGCGGCTGACGTCGGCCGCCGCCGACAACCACTTCGTGTTGGCGCCCGGCGGCAAGATTTCCGTGAAGATCGAGGCGACCGCCTCGCCCCCCGGCGACGCCGCCTTCGCCGAGAGGCTGAAGGACCGTTTGACCGCCCAGTTCGTCGACGGCGGCATTGACGTGATGGACGGCCAGCCGCTCGTCTGCGTCCTGCGAATTGCCTCGCGGACGACCGGTCGGCAAATCGGCTATACGGAAAGAGACTTTTCTTCGGGAGCAATCCAGGAGAGGAAGCTCTCGGTCGCCGAATCCTTCCTCGACGTGAAAGCGGCGATCACGTTGGGCGGCCGTGAACTCTGGGTCGAAGAACGATCGTTCAACAACCAAGAGATGTTCCCCCGGCTTGAGAAGGGACAGACCCTCGAGCAGGCGCTCGCCGCCGATCAGTGGTCCTCGGTGAAACATTTCGCTAAGGGAATCGAGCCCCCGCTGTACCTCTTCCCGGAGAAGGCCAAGAGCGGTCTGGGAACCTCGCTGGTGACGGCCGACGGCGCCAAACCCGGCGCCGCGCCGCCGGAGGAGACCGTCCGCCCGAAGAAGGCGGCCCCGCGTTCAAGGAGAGATTAAGCGCGGGGGCGTCGCGCCACTCTCGGGTTGAAACCGGTGGGGTTACAGGCCGACCGCTTCGCCGCCGTCGCGGGTGGCGGTCGCCATCCAGACGCCGTCGTCGACGCCGTCGTTGACGAACGTCACGCTGCCGTCGCACTTCAGCAGATTCACCCCGCCCGCGTGCAAGCTGCGGGCGGCTTTCCAGCCGGCCCCGAAGTTCGCCAGGCAGTCCGGCCGCAGGCTGTTCGGCGCCAGGTAGTGGTTGTACTGCGACGAATCGAACCGCCCCAACGACCAGGCGTAGTTGCGGTTCGGCCGCCAATTGGTGGAGCCCGTCGGCGTACACAGCGCCGGCGTCAACGCGCTGACGCTGCCGGCCGCCATGTAGTAGAACCGCAGATCGGGCGGGTTGGCGCCGGTGAAGGCGTTGAACCCCCGGTCAACGCCGGTGACCGTTTCACTGAACAGCGAAGTCTTCGACAACCCGTCCGCCACCTGCCCCAGCCGCACGCTCGACTGGTAATAGATCGGTCCGCCGTTGTCGAGCGTCGACGAACCGGCCGGAAGTCCCGTCCCATGGTTGGCGACGTAGCTGCCGGTGCGCCAAAACGGCTCTAAGATTCGGCCGCCGTTGGCGTCGCTGGGGCAGACGAAGAAGTTCACCGCCGTCATGGCGGCGGTGAGGTTTTGCGGCCGTGGATTCCCGGGGTGCAGCGGATCGGTCATCGGGTCGGCCGCCGAACTGACGTACCCCGGCGCGTTCCGGATGCCCACGTCGAAGTTCATCAGGTCGTGCAGTCCGTTCAGTTCAAAGTACGGCAGCGCCCGCGCCAGCGGACCGTAGGTGTACTCGTGGGAACTGGCGGCCAGCGGAAAGACGCGGAAGGCGTCGACGTAGTTCTGCATCGCCAACCCGATCTGTTTCAGGTTGTTGGAGCACTGCGACCGCCGGGCGGCCTCGCGCGCCTGTTGCACCGCCGGCAGCAAGAGCGCCACCAGCACGCCGATGATCGCGATCACCACCAGCAGTTCGATGAGCGTGAATCCGAGTTTCTTAATCCGTGAATGCGTCATGTCGTTTCTCGTTTTTTCCAAAGGATGGTTCGTGATGGACGTGGGCGAGGATCAACGGCCGGCGGCTGCCGACTCCGAACCGTCGCAGCACTGACACTTCAGGGGCACCCGCACCGTCGCCGTCGCCGCGTAGCTGGTCGCTTCGTAGTCGGCGCCCTTTTCGTCCGGGGCCGACGAGTGCGCCGCGATCAGCACCGTCGTCGATTCGCGCGGCGTCCAGGTCGCCCGGCCGTCGGCGTCGGTCGTCCTTTCGTAGTCGGCGTCGAACCCTTCCTTCAGCGTGGCGCCGCGCGGAATGAAAGCCACGCGCACGCCCTCCGCCGGCTTGCCGTTCTTCAGCACCCGCACCGCCAGCGGCCGGCCCAACCCCACCGCCGTCGCCGGGCACTGGTCGAACACCAACTCGAACGGCAGACCGAGCGCCGCGCCGGCGGCCGACGCCTTGGGCGCGACCGGTTGGTCGAGCGACTCGGCCGCCAGAACGAACGTCTTCGCCGAGCGCACCCCGCGGATCGGCTTCCCATGGTTCACGACGCGGTCCATCGACTGCGCGACCGTGTACAACCCCGGCTTCTCAAGGGACGCGCGGGCGGTCCAGTAGCCTTCCTTCGGCGCGAGCGCGGTGTCGGTCGCCGTCGGCTTGAGATCGAACGTCGAACCGTCGGGGCCGACCAGGTCGAACTTCACCCAATCGAGATTCAGACGACCCGCCAGTTTGAAATCGCGGTGGTCGTTGCCGTGGTTGCCCAGTTTCAGATCGACGTCGACCGCTTCCCCGACGCGGGCGACCGCCGTGTTCGATTCGACCCACGGGTCGTGCGCGTTCGCGGTTGAGATGCACAGACAGACGGCGGCGGAAATGCCTAAGAAACGCATTGGTCTTACTCCGAATGTTTCAACGAAAGAGCGTTCGACTCCCTGCCGCGCACGGAGTCTAAGAAAAAGACCACGCGTTCAACGCCGGAAGCGGAACGCGAGAAATCGCACTGTCGAAACGGAAGGAGTTAAACTCGCGGCGGGGGAGGATCGACGCCGGCGGGAACGCCGACGGGGAGGGAGTCGCAAGGAACCGGGGCGAACACGAAGAAACCGTCCAGCGACGGCGTAAAGACGGCCGGCGGCAGCGCCGGCGCGCCCGAGAAAAGCCACGTCTGCGATAGACCGCGGCAGCCCGCCATCGCACGGACGTTGATCACGGCGGCGCCTTTGCCGGTTTCCACCTTTTCCGCCGGTTCCTTCGCGGCGTCGCAGCACGATTTCGGCCGGGCGCACGTGCGTTCGGATCGGCAGCAGGCGGGCGGGACGGCGTCGGCGAAGCCGTCGGCGGGATCGGGAAGGATGTCGCGCCGGTCGACGTACGTCGGCACGGCGACGTTGTTCGCGGCCGCCCAGGCGAGCCGTTCCGTCAACGTGGTGCAGCAGCAGCTCGTCCAACACTGGCGGGCGTCTTGGCAGCCGCAGGCGCGGCGCATGCAGGGGAACGGCACGCTCAAGTCTTTGGCGGGACCGGGCAACGGCAGGCCGATCGTGACGGCGCAGTAGGCGACGATGGAAGCCAGCGCCACGACGCGCCGCCCCCGCCTCAACCCCGCCGCTCCGTTCCGACCACGCTTCATGCGCACCCACGCCGACCGACGCCGTTCGATGGTTTCCGCCGACTCTAAGACTAGGGCCGTGGGGCCGGAAGTCCATCGTTCTTCAGAGGTCGACTCCCGCGTCGACCCGCGTTCCTCATAGAAAAACCCCGTCGTGGCGCCGAACTCCCTTTCCCCTGTAGCGAGCCGATCCCGTGAAAGAACCGGTCGTTCCCCGTCGGACGTTTTTGGCCGAGTCGACAGCACTGGCGGCGGCGGTCGTCGTCGGGCCGTCGCTCGTTTTGGCGGCTGACGCGAAGAGCGAGCCGGCCGTCTTTCAAAGTCGCTGGGACGAGGCGTTGGACCGCGTTTGGCCGGGCGCCGAGTATTGGGTGGCGCCGCAGCAGGATTGGCGCGTGGCCGAGGGTCGGTTGGAGTGCGTGAACCTTGCGGCGCGACGGACCATCGATCTGCTGACCCACCGCAGGGGCGAGCGACCGGGGTCGTTTTCGGTGTCGGTGAAACTCGGGTCGCTCGACGCCGCGCGGGTCGAGGGCGGCAAGGGTTCGGTCGGATTCTTCGTCGGCCGCCGCGGGCCGCTGGGCGACGTTCGCAACAGCGCGATCCACGGCGGCGGCTTCGCGGTCGGCGTGCGACCGGCGGCGTCGGGGGTTGGCGAGTTGTTCGTCGGCGACGGACCGAACGGCGCGACGGCGGCGGTGACGCTCGACGCGGCGGCCGTCGAATTGCAGTTCGCCGCCGCAACGGTCGATGGTCGCTGCAAGGCGACGTTGACCGCCCGCGACCCCGCCGACGGTCGGGTGTTGGGGCGCGTTGAACGGACGAACCTGCCGGCGGACGCCCTCTTCGGCAACGTGGCCCTCGCCGTCAATTTCGCGTCCGAGGCCGGTAAGCCGAAGAAAGCCGTGCCGGTTGGGCCGTTCGGCCGTTGGTGGTTCGCCAACTGGCGCGTCGGCGGGACGGCGGTCGACCACGATCCCGCCGCCGCCTTCGGTCCGATCCTATTCAATCAATACACGCTGCACCGCCGCGTCTTGAAGATGAGCGTTCAGATGCCGCCGCTGGGACCGGACGACGACCAAACCGTCCGACTGCAACTCAAAGGCGACGCCGGCGCTTGGAAGACCGTCGCGACGGCGGCCGTCGACCCGGCCGCCCGCAACGCGCTCTTCCGCGTGCCCGAGTGGAACGACGCGGCGGATGCGTCTTACCGACTGTCTTACACCCTGAAGCGCCGCGACGGTTCGTCGACGGAAGATCATTTCGAGGGGACGGTGCGCCGCGACCCCGGCGACGCCGATGTGCTGTCGGTCGCCGACATTTCGTGCAACGCGCACTTTGCATTTCCGAATGATGCATGCGTCGCGGCGATCGCCAAACTGAATCCCGATCTGATGGCGTTCACCGGCGACCAGTATTACGAATCGACCGCCGGCTTCGGCGTCGACCGCGCTTCCCCGGAACGGTCGCTCTTGGACGTGCTGCGCAAGTGGTTTCTGCACGGTTGGACCTGGCGCGACCTCACGCGCGACCGGCCGACGATCTGCCTGCCCGACGACCACGACGTCTACCACGGCAACCTGTGGGGCGAAGACGGGGCGGCGGCGCCGGGGGTCGACGGGGCGGCGGAGGCGGTCGGCGGGTATAAGATGTCGGCCGAGTTCGTGAACGCGGTGCATCGCTTTCAGACGGCGCACCATCCCGACTCGCCGGCGGCGGCCGGCGCGCGGGGGACGACCGGCTGGTTCGGGCCGCTCGTGTATGGGCGGGTGGGGTTCGCCATCTTAGCCGACCGGCAGTATAAGACGGGGCCGGCGGGCGAAGTTCCGCCGACGGGCGGCGGCCGGGCCGACCACGTCGTCGACCCGGCGTTCGACCCGGCGACGGCGGATAAACCCGGCTTGCAACTTTTGGGCGAAGCGCAGATGACGTTCCTGCGGCAGTGGGCCGACGACTGGGACGGCGTCGCCATGAAGGCGGCGGTGTCGCAGACGTTGTTCACCGCGATGGCGACGCACCACGGCACGAAAGACGGCC
>JBOFFD010000474.1:0-4416 GCA_051648425.1 Planctomycetia bacterium | reverse complement strand
GCGAGCAGGCGCAGTACGCCCACCCGGTCATGCGCGAAGTCCTGGAAGAGACCTACGGGGTCATGGTCTACCAGGAACAGGTCATGCGGATCTTAAACCGCCTCGGCGGCATTCCGCTGGCCGACGCCTACAAGTGCATTAAAGCGATCAGCAAAAAGAACATGGAGGTCATCGCCAAGAACCGCGCGCAGTTCGTGCAGGGGGCGGTGGCGCAGGGGATGGACGCCGCCGCCGCGGAAGACGTCTTCCATAAGATCGAATTCTTCGCCGGCTACGGCTTCAACAAGAGTCACAGCACCGCCTACGCCCTCCTTGCCTATCAGACGGCGTATTTGAAGGCGCACTACCCCGCCGAATTCATGGCGGCTCTGATGTCGAGCGAAGTCGACAAGACGGCGCTGATGGTCGAGCACATCGACGACTGCAAGCGCATGGGTCTTACCGTGCTGCCGCCGGACGTCAACGAATCGGACGTCGAATTCACCGTCGTGGACGGCCGGGTGCGGTTCGGCATGACGGCGGTGAAAGGAGTCGGCGAAAAGGCGGTGGCGTCGATCGTCGCCGAGCGGCAGGCGCGCGGGGCGTACAAGAGCCTGTTCGATTTCTGCGAACGGACCGACGTCGCGGTCGTTCCGAAAAGTTGTATCGAGGCGCTCATTAAGACCGGGGCGTTCGACGGATTCGGCTTCAAGCGCTCGCAGTTGTCCGCCGCGCTGCCGACGGCGCTGCAGTCGGGGGCGATGACGCGCGACGCCCGCAACAGCGGCCAGGGGTTGCTGTTCGACGCGCCCGACGGCGACGGCGGACAGGCGCAGGCGGTCGTCATGCCGAACCTCGCCGAATGGAGCGACCAGGAGAAGCTCGGCTACGAAAAACAACTTCTCGGCCTGTATCTTTCCAGCCATCCGCTGGCGGAACATCAACAACAACTGCGCTTGTACCGCAGCCACGAAGTCGCCGAACTGAAGGAACTGCCGGATCAGACGGAGGTGATCGTCGGCGGGGTGGTGGCGGCGGTCCGCCTAATGACGCAGAAGAACGGCCGCAACGCCAACCAGCGGTACGCGCGGTTCGCGTTCGAGGATCTTACCGGCAGCATTTCCAGCGTGATGTTCGCCGACACGTACGTCGAACAAGGCGCGGAACTGAAGGAAGACCGCATCTGCTTCCTCCGCGCCGACGTCGACAAATCGCGCGAAGAGGCGGGCCTCATCGTCCGCACCGTCATTCCGTTGGAGGCGGCGCCGAAGGAGCTTTCCGGAGCGATGCTGGTGAAGATGCGGGCCGACCGCCATCCGCCGGATCAGATCGACGCCCTGCAACGCCTCTTGAAAACGCGGCCGGGCGGTTCGCCGGTTTTTCTGGAAGTGGTGACGGAAGACAACCTGCGGATTCGGCTGCGGCTGGGGGACGACGTGAAGGTGCAGTGCGACCCCGAGTTCGCCGGTCAGGTGGAGGGTTTGCTCGGGGCCGGCATGGTGGCGGTGGTGCCGCACCGTAGGCCGGCGGAATCAAACGGCAACCGCGGCAACGGCCCCGGCCCCGGCAAATACGCCGGCGCCCGTAAAGGAGGCTGACGGCTGGTTTCGGCTCTTTCAATCAGCCAGGCGACTGCTAAAACAATTTACGATCTTAGTCGCGCCGTCCCACTCAAGTCCGTTTAGTCTCGCGTGACGCTCACTGTAAACGACGCCGTGCCACTACTAATTAAGCGATTATTTGAGTTGCAGTCAGCGTTGAAGTTCACCAGGCCGCCTCCACCGATCCCAATCGGATAGGACGCTTGGTACTGGAAAGCCCCAGGGGCTGAGTATTCGTCGTATTCAAAGATGGATTGTGAGACATCTTGAACGAGTGTATACCATCCTCCACTACCAGTCGGGCCGCAACTGACGATCAATGTGCCGATCGTTACGGACATAAATCCGCTCCCCCCCCCCAGGAAATCCCGAAGCAACCAGTTCAATCGTCACGTCCATCGTCCCGGTGCCCGCGGGAGTATTACTATCCCCGATCTGAAAATTCCCGCTCAGGTCGGCTTCTGCAGTGGTGTTACAGACGTGGTTGAAATACTGGTTGTTGTAGGTTACGAAACTGTCGAGAACGAACGCACCGTCAACGTGCTGGATGTCCGCTGTCGCCTGAGCGACTCCGTTTGCAGTCGATGCAATTGCGAGCGCGAGCTCAGCCCCGTTATCCGAGTCGCTGTCCTGAATTGGGTTGAACATCGTGCCTCCAACAAACGCGGAAGCATCACAGTTCGAGCCGCCCAGATACAGAGGAACATCTGCAGCATTCGACGGGGCCGCCACTGCAATGAACGCAAGCACAACTAGCGCAGCACGGTACATGGCCTACTCCTTATTACGTCGGCATGGATGTAAGTCAGCTGCGGCTGCCAAAGGGCACGGCGTGCGGGCCGTCGCGATACGACTTGCATTCATGCCGACGTAATATGTTCGTGGCAGCGAATGCTAGACAGTTGATTGTGTGAATGCATGGCTAACCACTCAACGAGAGTCTAGCGATCGCAAGATCGCATTTCAATGCTATTATAAAAACTTTCTATATTACTTTAAGGCTTAAACAGCCGTTGAGTGAATTCATCAAATGCAACTATACGGTCAACATTTCATTTCCAAACAACAAATCTTTTCGACAAGACGATTTACGGCGACGAGTCAGCTTTTCGACACGGAACTTGCGACGTTCTACGCCGACCAAGATCTCAACAACTCGCCGTGGAGGGCCGACTTGAGTTACTACTGCTGGCTCAATGGACATTGCTTGAAACGAGCACACTGGAGGCGAAGTCATCTTCATCAGTGTAGGAGTTACGCAGTTGAGCCATTTCGACCGGAACCTGCATGGCTCTGGGAAGCCTAGGTAAAGCCAGAAGCTGCACAAGCCTCTAGAAAACGGGCGACTGCGTAACTCCTACAGTGATTCGATCGACCATCAGATCTTCGCCGTATTGGGCGACCGGGCCGACGGCTTCCCCGCGAACGTCCCCTAGAAAACGCCGTCCAGGGTCGATCCTTCGTCTTTCGGCGAGCTGCCTTTCGCGACGCTGACGGCGGTCCGCCACCGAGCGGCCGACTTTCCGTCTTTGCAGTATTTTTCGCCCGAGTACTTGCATCGCGGTCCTTTCCATGTGTAGACTACATAGAACCGTGTTTTCTGGTGACGGGCGCGGCTTTATCGTATCCCAATCAATCTCTCAACCGGCCTTCCCGCGAGGGCTTCTTCACGTCCCAAGGAGGCGAACCGTGTCGTTCATCCGTTCCCGCAAAGGCTTTACGCTCATCGAACTCTTAGTGGTCATCGCCATCATCGGCGTTTTGATCGCCCTGCTGCTGCCGGCCATCCAACAGGCCCGCGAAGCCGCCCGCCGCAGCGCTTGCTCGAACAACCTGAAGCAGATCGGCCTGGCGCTCGTCAACTACGCCGACACCCACAAAGTCCTGCCGTACTCAAGCTCCTACAACACTCCCATCGTCAACAACCACACCTGGTGTGAGTTGGTGATGCCGTTCGTCGACCAGCAGGCATTCTACGACCAGATCAACTTCGACCTCGACAAGAACGACGACACCGGCACTTGGGGCACGTCCAACCGACAACTCATCCTCAACCGGCAGTTCGCCTTCGTGCAGTGCCCGTCGAACACGTTCAGCGACAAGCTGACGACGCGCGCCACCAACCCCCCCGTCAACTTCAGCGATCAGGACGGACGGACGCAAGGCCTCTACTACCCGCTCAACGCCGGTTCGATCAATCCGGACAACTTGAACCCGCCCGACTGTCCCTGCACCACGACGGCCAACTGCTACTGCCAGCGGGAGCAGACCAACGTGACTGCCTCTTGGGGCCAAGCCTACCTCTATCCGCTTCCGGTGGGACCGTTCAATCGCGGCGTAACCCGCACGCAGATGCGCGATATGACCGACGGCATCAGTAAGACGATCTTTGCCGGCGAACGCAACGCGGAAGGATTGCATTGGGGAGGCGCTTTTTCCGCCAACTTTCCGATCTACTTCACCGCGCAGCGCATCAACAGCCCGAACCGGACGAACAACCCCTTTGACTATTGGCTCAACGGCGGCGCCTCCAGCGAACACGTCGGCGGCGCCAACTTCCTTTTCGGCGACGGCGTGGTTTCGTTCCTGAGCGATGCGATCGACCACCGAGTGTACTGCGCGCTGAGCGACCGGGCCGACGGCGTCATCGCCGCCAACCCGTAACGAAAGAACTCGAACAGAGCGGCCTCGACGCTGGACGGCTACCTTCTTTTCAAGGAAGGTTCATCGAAACGATCGAGGCGAAGAACCGTATCGGAGACGGCCGTCCTTTTAGCCGGGGTGGTCCGCCGCCCCGCGTCCGGCCGCGGAGGTCTTTCGACGACGAACGGACGCG
>JBOFFD010000473.1:0-6752 GCA_051648425.1 Planctomycetia bacterium | reverse complement strand
GCCGTTGGCCCGCCCAGATGTAGCGGTCGGGGCGCATTCTCGCTTCGATCACGGAGGTTCGAGCCACCGCTCCCCAGTGGCGGGCCAGCGGCCGCGCCCTACAATTCGCCCCTTGCGTTCCGACGATCCTCGGAATTCGTCGGCGCAAAAACTTAGCTGTTCCTCAGAAGAGGCGAAACTTAGCATCCGGTGGACGATTCGAGGGATGTGAGGAACGGTCGGCTTAGGCGGCCTGCCGCACTTCGCCGCCGAGGGAATTGGCGCGAAGGCGGGCGAGTTCCGCGTCGACGACGCCGCCGACCATTTCGCGGAAGGTGACCTGGGGTTCCCAATCGAGCCGGCTGCGAAGACGGGCGGCGTCGGCGATGGGGCTGGAGATCGCCGCCGTCGACGTGTCCTTCGCGTCGACGACGGTGTGTTTCTTCCACTCCAGGCCGACGTGTTGGAAGGCGGTTTCGACGAACATGCGCAGTGAATAGGCGCGGCCGACGCCGACCACGAAGTCTTCCGGTCGGTCGGCGGCCAGCATGGCGACGAACGCGCGGGCGGCGTCGCCGGCGTAGCCCCAATCGCGGTAGACGTCGAGGCAGCCGAGCGACAAGGTTTCCGGTCGGCCCTTGGCGATGCGGGCGACGGCGCGGGCGACGGTGCGCGCGAACGAGCCGGCGTCGCTGGTCGGGGCGTCGCACGGAAACAAGACGGCGGTGCAGGCGAACAGTTGATGGTGCAGCCGATAGGCGGCGGCCGTCTGTTGGGCGTAGGCGTGGGCGACGCCGCGCGGCGTGGTGGGGGCGAGCGGCGACGTTTCGGTGCAGGTGCCGCCGCCGCCGCCGTACACTTCATGCGAACCGGCGAAACAGACGCGGGCGTCCGGGGCGAACTGCAACACCGCTTCCAACAGCCGAGCGGCGCCCAATGCGACTTCGTCCGCCGTCTCGACCACGTTCCGCCACGGGGCGGCGTCGTCTTGATCCGAAAGGTGATAAATTTCGTCGGGTTGCGCCTCGAAGACGGCGCGGTCGAAGCCTTTCTGCGCGGCGAAGTCGGCCGGGATCATCGTCAACCGGTCCGAGAGATCGTCGAAGCTCTCGGCTCCGCGGTCCGGACGATGGGCGCCGAAGACCTCGTATCCTTCGGTTAGGAGATGCTCGGCCAGGCAGCCGCCGGTCTTCCCGCCGACGTTGGTGATCAATGCGCGCTTCATCGATATCCTCATGGTCAACAGGCGAAGACGTCCGCCGACGAGACGAACCCGTGCGCGGCGACTTGGTCGGTCGGCCGGGCGTCGGCGACCAGCGGCGTTGCGACCCGCACTCTGAGTACCATCGGGCCGATTTTCGATCCAGACCGATTGCCGGCGATCGCGCCGCCTCCGGGAATCATGGCCGAAGCGCCGCCGCCGATCAGTGACGGGCGTCGGTTGGTCTGGACGAAAACGGGCGACCTGCGTATCGCGGGGATCGACGAGGGAGCGTGCCGGCCGCGGTGGACAGTGCGGCGGCGCGAACGGCTCGGCGGGGAGTGCGGCGGATGACGAAGGCTGAACGCGCTGTCGTCGCAAGGCTGCCGTCGGCGCTGTCGCTTCTCGCATTCATCATGCTGTGCTTCGGTTGCAATCAGGGATCGCGACGCGCGTCGGTCGTCTCGATTTCGCCCGACGTGGCCGCGCGACGCGGCGCGCCTGGTTCGCCGGTGGGGTTCGTCCCGGGCGGCGACGACGTCGTCATCGCCGCGCCGGGCGCCGGCCGCCCGCCGACGGCCGGATCGTCGAACGTTGGAGCGGTTGCGAACACGGCGGCGATCGTGGTTCCGACGGTCGGCGCGGCCGAGCTGGTTCCCGCCGGCGGTCTGCAAACGCCGGCACCCGCCGACGCTCCGCTGATCCTTCCCGCCGTTGCTGCGACGTCTTCCCTCGAAACCAGAAATCCGCCGGCGCAGAATCCGGCCCGCCGGCCGCCGCCGTTGACGCGAGAAGACTTGCGGATGGTCGGCAAGCGCTTGGCCGACGGCGTCGAGGACGCGCCGGTCGCCTTCGATTTCGGCGCGTTGCCCAATCCCCGGCCGCGCGTCCATCATTCGGAAAACGGCGTCGTCTACGTCACCACCGGCATGTTGGAAGCGCTGTGGGGCGTCGACGAGCTGGCGTCGGCGGTCTCGCTGGAAATGGCGGAACTCGTTCTGGAAACCAGGCGGCGCGACGCCGGCGGCCGCGGCGAGAGCGTGAAGCCGACCGCGACGGAGGTGTCGGGCTTGGCGCGCCGCTTCCTTGAGAAAGCCGGCTTCACCATCCTGTCGCTCGACGTGGTGCGGATGAAGATGGAAACGTTCGAGTCGGCCGCCGGCTTGCCGCTCGGCCGACAGCCCGACGCCGCCGTTCAACAGATGCTCGGCAACTGAAGTCCTCGCCGAGCGTCAGGCCGGCGCCGACTTCACTTCCCACGGATCTTCGTAGCCCCAGGCGTCAAGCGTTCGGCCCCACTCCGTCTTAATGCGCCGTCGGGTTTCCAACGGCATTTCGGGGTAGGTGTTCTTCTGGTAGTCCTTCACCGCCGTCAGATGTTTTTCCACGTGCGGGCGCGCTTCCGCGAAGTCGGGCAGACTTAGGCGGTCGTACAGCGCTTCCAGTCGCGCCAGCGGCTCGCGTTGCAGATCATTGAAGCCGACCTCGAAGAAGCGGTCGTCGGGTATAAGAGATCGTTGCTCGAAGAAGGCGTCGTACATTTCGCGGTACTGCCGGAAGACGTGGTCTTCCACGGTGCTGAAGTCGAACGATTGCAGTTGGGTCGTGTGCAGAAACATCTCCAACATCCGTTTGGTCGACGGTAGGACTTTGTACGGCGTCCGGTGGATGTGAATGAATTTCGCGTCGGGGAAGGTTTCCAGAATCAGCTTGATGCGGGCGGTGTGGGGCGGCGATTTAAGAACCAGCGGCCGGGCGTGGCGCACCGTCAAACGGCGGCAGAAGTCGCGCAGGGCGCCGCGCCAGAGTGCTCGCTCCGCGGGGGTTGCGTCGGCGAAGGTGAGGAAACGGTCGTAGAACTTGGCGTTTCGCGGGAAGGCCCACGTCATGTAAGGCGATAGACCGCACATCGCGGCCAGCGCGAATTCGTCTTCCGACGGACTGGCGAAGTTGTTCTCCATGTTGTCGAAGACGCGGGTGGACGGCAGGAACTTCGAATACAGTTCGCTGTTGGCGTCCTCGCTTTGCAGAAAGCCGCGCGGAAAGACCACTTCGTAGAAGGTCGGAAAGGCGAACCGCGGATCGAGCGCCAGCAGTTGCTGTAAGAAGGTCGTGCCGCTGCGCCAATGGCCTAAGATGAAGATCGGCGGCGCGACGACCGATTCACGGAGACGCTTCTTGAATTTCCGTTCGGTGGCGGCGGCCACCAAGCCGTTGGTGACGCTGCCGATCGACAGCACGCCCGCCCGCAGCCAATACTTCGGTTCGACCAGGAAGCGGTTGCGGACCAGCTCGCGGACCCAGTCGCCGGCGGCGAAGCCCTGAAACGTGCTGAAGACGTGCGACGCGAGGAAGATTCGCGCCGCCTCCAGCGAACTCGACGCCATGACGCTGCTCCGAAAGAAATGGGAAAGGGCCGAGAAAAAGGTCAGCCGCGCGGGTACGGCCAAACGCCCTGCGTCCAGAGGCCGCCGTCGACGTAGATCGTCTGGCCGGTGATGAACGCCGCCGCGTCGGTCGCCAGGAAGACGACCGCCGCCGCCACGTCGGCCGGCTTGCCGACCCGGCCCAGCGGCGTCACGCCGCCCCAGGTGTCGCCGTATTCGGGGCTTTCCTCGCGCGTCCGCTCGATTTCAATGGCGCCGGGGGCGACGCAGTTCACCCGCACGCCGATCGGTCCCAATTCGACGGCGGCGACGCGCGTCAATTGTTCCAAGCCCCCTTTCGAGGCGCAGTAGTCGACGAGGTTGGGGAAGGGGGTGGTGTTGGCGCCGGAACCGATGTTGACGATCGACCCGCCGCCGGTTTCCTTCATCCGTCGCGCCGCTTGCTGCGTGCAAAGGAACGAGCCTTTCAGATTGGTGCGGATCGTACGGTCCCAGTCCTCTTCCTTCAGTTCGAGGAACGAGGCCCACGTCTGCACGCCCGAATTGTTCACCAACATGCGGACGGGGCCGGGCAGGCGGGCGTCGCACCAGGCGAACATGGCGGCAGCTTGGTCGGCGTAGCCGACGTCGGCCTTCACGGTCCAGGCGGAGCGGCCGCGGCGGCGGATTTCGTCGGCGGTCGCGTCGGCGCCCGGCGCGTCCTTGTAGTAGTTGCAGACGACGTCCCAGCCGTCGTCGGCCAAGCCGTAGGCGATGCCTCGTCCCACGCCCTTGCTGGCTCCCGTGACCAACGCGATCTTCGTCATCGTCCGCTTCCGTCTTCGGTCGAAGGCAACGTTCTGAAAACACCCTTCGACGGTGTATCAGTCGAACAGGTCGACGGCGTCGCGGAGGAACGGATTCTTGGCGTCTTTGTCGGAAAGGACGGGCGGGGTCGCGCAACCCCAAGCGATCGCGACGTCGGGGTCGTTCCACGCCAGGCCGCGCTCGTGCGTCGGCGAATAATAGTCCGTCACCTTATAGACGACTTCGGTGTTGGGTTCGAGGGTGAGGAAGCCGTGGGCGAAGCCGACGGGGATGAGCGCCTGCGACCAGTTCTCGGCGGAAATGAGCATGGCGGCGTGCTTGCCGAAGGTGGGCGATCCGCGACGGATATCGACGGCCACGTCAAGGATGGCGCCGCGCACGACGCGAACCAGCTTGGTTTGGGCGAAGGGCGGTAGTTGGTAGTGAAGACCGCGCAGCACGCCGGGGGCGACGGAAAGCGACTGGTTGTCCTGCACGAACTCGAAGTCGAGGCCGGCGTCGGCGAGGCGCTGGCGGCTGTAGGTTTCCGAAAAGAAGCCGCGGGCGTCGCCGAACTTCTTCGGTTTCAGGATTTTGACTTCGGGAATCGCGGTGTCGAGAATCTCCATGGAATCCTTTCCGTGAACGTGGCCCCCGATGGGGCGACGGATCCTCATTCCGAAAGTTGGAAGCCTTCGCGCAAGGCGGCGAGCGCTTTCGGACCGCTGGCTTCGTCGACGACGACCGTGATGTGCAACTCGCTGGTGTTGATGAGTTGGACGTTCACGCCGGCGGCGGCCAGCACGCGGAACATGCGGACGGCGACGCCGCTGTGGCTGCGCATGCCGACGCCGCGCACCGAGAGCTTCACCATGCGGTCGTCGCTGTGGACGGCGCCCGCCGTCGGCAGGCCGGCCTCGGCCCGCAGTTCGGCCAACACTTCCTCGGCTCGCTTCCGCGCCGTCTCCAGGTCGCTGCGCAGCACGGTGAACGTCAGCATGGTCGTTTTGTCGGAACCGACGTTCTGAACAATCATATCGACGGCGACGTTGACCCCGGCGACTGCTTGAAAGATCCGGGCCGACACGCCGGGCCGGTCCGGGGCGCCGACCAACGACACCCGCCCTTGATTCAGCGCCGCTTCGACGTTGGAAACTAAGATGTCTTCCATCGCGGGAAGACTGACGGCGATGGTGCGAAGCCGTTCCTCGGTCACGCTCGGTTCGACCGCCAATTCCGACTTCAGCCGGAAACGAACGTCTTCCTTGTACTCGGGCAACGGGTCGTGCAGGTCGAACTCTTGGTGCAAGGCCCGCAGGGCGTCGAGCGCGCGCGAACGGTCGACTAAGACGCTGATCTTAATTTCGCTCGTCGTAATCATTAAGATGTTGATCGACTCGCGGGCCAGGGTGGCGAACATACGTTCGGCGACCCCGGAGTGCGTGCGCATGCCGAGGCCGACGATCGACACCTTGGCGACGTCGGCGGCGGCGTCGATGCCGCCGACGGCGCCGATCGCGGCGGCGGCCGAGCGGGCCAGTTCCATCGTGCGGGCGAGATCGTCCTCCGCGACGGTGAAGGAGACTTCCGTTCGGCCGTCGAGGGCGGCGTTCTGCACGATCATGTCGACGACGATGTGATTCGAGCCGATGGCGTCGAACAGGCGGTGGACGACGCCGGGCGTGTCCGGGACGCCGCGGATGGTGATGCGGGCTTCGTCGCGGGTGAGGGCGGCGCCGCGGACGACGACGTGCATCATCGCCGGCGTTTCGGGCCGAATCAGCGTGCCCGGTTCGGCGTGGCCGGCGTGGCGGACGTGGATGACCACGCCGTACTTCTTGGCGAACTCGATCGACCGCGAGTGCATGACGCCGGCGCCGACGCTGGCGAGTTCGAGCATTTCGTCGTAGCTGATCTGGTCGATTTTGCGGGCTTGCGGCACCAGTCGCGGGTCGGCGGTGTAGACGCCGTCGACGTCGGTGTAGATTTCACACAGGTCGGCGCGAAGGGCGGCGGCGATGGCGACGGCGGTGGTGTCGGAGCCGCCCCGGCCCAGCGTGGTGATGTTCTGGTCTTCGTCGATGCCCTGGAAACCGGCGATGATGGCGATGCAGCCGTCGGCGAAGACTTGGCGGAGGCGTTCGGTGCGGACGTCGCGGATGCGGGCTTTGCCGTGGATCGAGTCGGTGGCGATGCCGACCTGGCCGCCGGTGAGGCTGGTGGCTTTGCCGCCGAGGGCGTGGATGGCGATGGCGAGGAGGGCGACGGCCTCTTGCTCGCCGGTGGCCATGAGCATGTCGAGTTCGCGGGCCGGCGGATCGGGGTTGATCTCTTTGGCCAGTTGAATCAGTTCGTCGGTGGTGTGACCGCGGGCGCTGACGATCACCGCCACGTCGTGG
>JBOFFD010000472.1:0-6633 GCA_051648425.1 Planctomycetia bacterium | reverse complement strand
TGGCCGACGTCCGCCGGTGTTTGACGGAAGACGACGTGGCCGGCGCCGAGATGCGGCTGCATCTCTTGCAGGAACTAGCGGTCGACTACGGCCGACTGGAAACGTCGCCGGCCGACCTCTTGCGCGACGTCGACCGCCTCAAGCGAAAACTGCAAGCGAACAAGCGCAAGACGCGCTGACGGTCGCCCTCCGACGGTTAGTCGCCACCGGCGACTTTGACTTTGTCCAGCGCCATTGCTTTCACGCCTTTGAGATCGAGCTTGCCCGTCCCCAGCACGGGGAGTTCCGGAATTTCGAAGAAGCAGTTCCGGGCCGGCACCCACAGCGGCGGCAGGTCGGAATCGCGCAGCCGCCGCCACACTTCCTCCACCGGCGTATCGAGCGCGGTGTGCAGCACCATCAGTCGTTCCCCCTTGCGTTCATCAGGCACGCCGACGACGGCGCAGATTTGGCGGTCGACGATGCTTAAGACCGACTGGATGCGATCTTCGACTTTGAAGTGCGGCACCATTTCGCCGCCGATCTTACTGAAGCGCGACAACCGGTCGGTGATGGTGATGAAACCGTCGGCGTCGACCTTCGCCACGTCGCCGGTGATGTACCAGCCGTCCTTGACGGCGTCGGCCGTCTTCTCCGGTTGGTTCAAATAGCCGACCATGACGTTCGGCCCCTTCACCAGCAGCATCCCTTCCTGCCCCATCGGCCGTTCGACGCTCGTCTCGGGGTCGACGATCTTCACCGCCAATCCCGGCAGCGGATGTCCGATCGTACCGGGTTTGTTCCCGATCTGAACGCTGCCTTCATGCCGAACGACGTCGGGCCGATTCACCGACACCACCGGCGACAGTTCCGTACAGCCGTACCCCTCGAACGGCCGCACTTTGAACTTCGCCTCGAACTGGTCGGCGAGCGGCATCGGCAGTTTCTCGGCTCCGCAGATTAAGAGGCGGACGCTTTGGAACTGTTCCGGCTCCGACTTCCGCAGATGGTTCCGCAGAAAAGTGGCCGTCGATGCGAACAACGTCGACTTGTGCTCGGCGATCAACTCGCCGACGCGCTCCGGCTCCAGCGGCGTGTAATGGTAGACCGCCGAAGCCCCTTCCGCCGCCGGCAGCGCCAGTGTGACGGTGTAGCCGAACGAGTGAAAGAACGGCAGCACGCCGCAGAACCGGTCGCGGTGATCGATGTCAAGAATCTGCACCGCGCCTTCAACGTTCGACAAGACGTTGTGGTGCGACAGCATCACGCCCTTCGGCAGACCGGTGGTCCCACTGGAAAAGACGATGGTGGCGAGGTCGTCGTTGGAGTCGCCGCGAACGCCCAACAGCCATTCGCCGACCGCCGCCGGCAGGTAGCGCACCGCCGCCGCCAGAATCTTATCGGACGTTTGCACGTCGCCTTTAAGATCTTCGAGATAGATGATCTCGGCGTCGGGTTTGATCTTCGTCCGCGCGATGAACATCTTCGACGTGACGACGCGCTTGATGCCGCACTGCGCGAGGCAGGCGTTGACGACGTCGACGCCGATGGTGTAATTGAGGTGGACCGGCACCTTTCCTTGCAGTGCGATCGCCCAGTTGGACAGCGCGCCGCCGACCGAAGGCGGCAGCAGGACGCCGACGAATTTGTCGTCGCCCAACTTCCGCTTCAACAGTTGCCGCAACACCACGACCTTCAGCAGCGCCTGGCCGTAGTTCACCATCGGTGTGAGTGAATCGGCGACGTACGGTTGGCGGGGTCGCCGCTTGGCCGTGCGCAGGAACTGTCGGTGCAGCGTCGGCCGTTGGTTGCGCCGCAGCTCGAAACAGTCCGTGCCGAGCAGGGCGACGGTCTGACGGAGCTTTTCCGGAGAGGTGTCGGCCGGCAGCGGCGCGCCGAACTTAAGAGTCACCGGGTAGGGCAGCCGGCGCGGCCATTTGAGGAAGAACTTGCCGCCGCTGAAACTAAAGATCGAACCCCAGACGCCGTCGATGTAACCAGGGATGATTGGAATGCCGGGGTTGCGGCGCATGACCTGTTCGTAGCCGCGTTGAAACTGCATCATCGAGCCGGTGCGGGTGAGGCCGCCTTCGGCGAAGATGCACATCACCTCGCCCTGTTCGAGAATTTCACCCGCTTTGCGCAGCGAGCGCAGCAAGTCGCGCGGCGACGCCGTCGCGTCCACCGGCACCGCTTCCATCCCCTTGCCGAACCAATTCAACTGCGGCATGTCGAAGTGCTTCTGATACACCATGAAATGCACGTAGCGCGGCACCGAGGTCAATACGATGACGCCGTCGACGAAACTCACATGGTTCAAGACTAAGAGCGCCCCGCCTTCGCGGGGAATGTTTTCCAGGCCAACCACCCGCACCCGGTAGAACACCCAGACTAAGACGCGGCAGAGGAAGCGCGGCCAGTATTTGCGAACGACGAAGATCGACGCGACGAAGGCGGCGCCCGCGCCCAGACCGATGATCAGAAAATCGGTGGATGGACTCAGGTCGAGGGTCGCGCCGACGACTTCGTCGGCGAGGCAGGCCAGCAGCATGGCGCCGACGGCGACGAGGTTCGCCAGTGCGACGACCCGGCCCCGCTGGCCGACAGGCGCCGCCCGCTGAATGAAGGCGTTGATGGGGACGAGGTAGACGCCCGCGCCGAAACCGGCGGCGGCCGTCAAGCCGGCGGCCAGCCAGAACGAGCCGGTCGCGTCGCCGGCGGTGTAGCCGACCGCCGCCAGCGCCAGCGAGGCGCCGCCCCAGACCGCCAAGCCGGCGGGCGTCATGCCCAACTCGATCTGCCCCTGCGACGCCCTACCGGCGGCGTACGCCCCCAGTCCCACGCCCAAGCTCAGCGCGACCAGCAGCAGGTTGTTCGATTCGTCCACCATCTTGTAGCGGAGGTAAGATCCCGCGAAGTCGGGCGTGTTCAGAAGGAACCAAAGACTAAGACCCCAGAAGACGGCCGACGCGCCCATTGCGACGCCAAGACCATGGACGTCCCGCACGGACTTCCAGACGCCGACGGCGCCCAGCGGCGTGTAGTCCAGCAGGTTCGCCGGAGTTGCGCCGCAAGGTTTCGCGTAGGAAATGAAAAGGCTGGCGACGGCGCCGACCGCCGCGACGATCGGCAGGATGTAAAGCGTCCAGCCCTCGACGGCGGGCGCCATCAAGCCGCTCACCACCCAACCGGCGGCGATCGTGCCGGCCAAGGCGCCGAAGTACGAACCGGTTTCAAGAATGCCGTTGCCTTGGGCGAGATGCTCGTCGTCCAACAGTTCCGGCAAGAGGCCGTAGCGGGCGGGCGCCAGAAACGCCGACTGCACGCCCAGAAAGGCGAGCGCCGCCCAGACGAGCATCATCGATCCGTTGAAGAGTTGCGCGTCGACCATGCCGCTGGAGCGGTGGACCACGTCGTGCAAACCCCAAAGACCGGCGGCGATCATTGGGATTTCAAGCCACTTCCAAAACACGATGAGACGATTCTTCGCCCAGCGGTCGGCGGCGGCGCCGGCGGCGAGGGCGAAGAGGGCGTACGCCGCCAGCATCACCGTGGTGGAATAGACCGCCATCTGAACGCCGATCGCGGAATCAGCGAAAAGGCGGAACGCCAGTAAGACGACGGTCATGCGCAGAGCGCTGTCGTTGAAGGCGGCGGAGGCCTGCGCGACGACGAGGGCGCGGAACCCAAGTCGGCCGACGTCGCCGCGCGGCGGCGCGGCCGTCGCGATGGAATCGGCCGGCGCGGCCGCCGGCTCGACGGAAGGATCGACCGACTCGTTCGGCATCGTCGCGCTCATGTGCGTCCTTTCATGCGGGTCGAATTCGGCGAGACCGACGGTAGGTCAGTGGGAGGCGGCGACGGCCGGCTTCTCGGTCTGTTTCGCGGGATCGTGCTCGGTCGGTTCGGCCGGCAGGTTGTAGAACGCCAGGGCTAAGATCACGTACACCGAAAGGAGCATGACCCCTTCCATCCAGTGCGTTTCGCCGTCGTTGCTGACGAGCGCCAACACGCCGATGGCGACAAGCACCGCGACGACTTCCATCAACGTGAAATGGAGGTCGAGCACGGGCGAATGGCCCATCAACAGACTGGCGAACACTAAGACGGGGGCGACGAAGAGCGCGATCTGAATACTGCTGCCGACGGCGATGTTGACGGCGAGGTCCATCTTGTTCTTCATGGCGACGAGGACGGCGGTCGAATGTTCCGCCGCGTTGCCGACGATGGCGACGACGATGACGCCGATGAAGACGTTGGTCATGCCGAGTTCGTGGGCGGCGTGTTCGACGGAGCCGATGAGCAGTTCGCTGACGAACGCCACGCCGATGGTGGCGGCCACCAGAACGACCAGCGCGGTCGTCCGCAACCATTCGTCGTGATGGCCTTCGTGAACAGGGGCCGCTTCGGGAGCGGGCGTGGGGGCGGCGGCGTCGACGGTTCCGGGCGCGACTTCCTCGCCGAACAGCGTGCGATGCGTGCCGAGCGAGAAGAAGAGGCTCAAGGCGTAGGTGATCGCCAGTACGATGGCGATTTCCTCGCTGAGGTACTCGACGGCGCGATTGTTTTGCGGGCCGCCCTGCGCTTGGTTGACGAAGACGTAGACGGCGGGAATGACCAGAGAGACGCCGGCTAGCGCCATCAAGGTGGCGCCGAGCGAGGCGGCGGTGGCGTTGAAGAATTGGCGGCGGTGGTAGACGCCGCCGGCGAGCATGGAAAGGCCCAACACCAAGAGCACGTTGCCGATGATGGAGCCGGTGATGGAGGCCTTCACCAAGGGGAACATCGCCGGGCCTTTGGAGAGCGCCATCAAGGCGATGATAAGTTCGGCGGCGTTGCCGAAGGTGGCGTTCAAGAGGCCGCCGATCGCCGGTCCCATGCGCTCGGCAAGGCTTTCGGTGGCGCGGCCCATCAAACCGGCCAGCGGCACGATGGCGGCGCAGGCGACGAAGAACAGCCACAGTGGGTCGGCGTGCGCCACCTCCAACGCGACGGCGACGGGAATAAGCCCGAGCAGCCAATAGAGCGGCGTCGCGGCGATTTCCCGCCAAACGACGCCCGCCTGGCCTTGGAATGTTTTGACGTCGGCCGGATTCGACATTGGATGTTCTCGCCGTACGAAAGTTCGAGCCACCGGTCCGTCGAAGCCGGCCGGGTCTTTCGACGGCTCGACGGCCCGACGAATCGGCAAGGGGACGGGGCGTATCATCGCAAACCGGGCAGGCGGGTCAAGGTCGGCTTTAACGGCGGGATCGGTGGGATGGAGGACGGCGCGGCGACCCAGGCGTCGCGGTCGGGCCGGACGATCGTTGTCGAGCGCTGTAAGACCGATGCCGGAGTACGTCGTCGTCGGCGCGAACATCGGGGAGAAGAATGGCGGAGGGGGAAGCGTGGCCGATGTACGTCGCCGTCGGCGGACCGCGTCGGCTGGGCCGAGAACACGGGGAGCAGGCGCGGCGGCAGATTCAGGGGTTTCTGGAGCATCTGCGTTCAACCCTGTCATTGAGCAAGGCGCAGTTAGAGTACCGGTCGCTACGGTTCCTTCCTCTCTTCGATCGTCATTGCGACCGGCTGGTGGAGGAGATTCGCGGGCTGGCGGAAGGGGCGAACGTTGGCTTCGCCGAAGCCCTGGGGTTGCAGTTCCACGACGGGCTGTCGTTCGCGGACCGACCGGGAACGGCGGGCGCCGAGGGGAGTACGACGTTCGCCGTGGGACCGAAAGCGTCGGTCGACCGCCGAACGCGGATCGGTTGGACGAGCCACCTCCCCGCGGAACTTGACTCATTCGGCTACGTGCTGAAATTGAAACCGACCAACCAGCCGGCCGCCTTGATCTGGACGTTCGGCGGCCTGTTGGGCTGCCAAGGGTTCAACGAACTTGGAACGGCCCAGTTTTCCAGCGGCCTTTGGGGCGGTCCGGGTTGGAAGCTCGGCGTGGCGCATTCCGCCTTGAATCGACTGATCTTGGAGGCGAGATCGCTCGACGAAGCTCTGGAGTCGTTTCGCACGGTCCCGATCTGCTCGAACGGCCACTGCATGACGGCCGACGGCGCCGGACGACTGCTTGACGTCGAATGCTCGACGGACGGCTTTGAAAGCATCGGTCCGACGGCGTCGCACGATTTTTTGGTTCATGCCAACCACTACCTGCTCGGCCGGCACGCGGCGCCGGGGAGTCATCGCGACGTACCGGAGGATTCGTTCGACCGGCAAGAGCGTTGGTCGCGGCGAATGACGGAAAAGGCCGGCGCGATCGACTTGGCGCTGCTTCAAGGGTGGGCGTGCGACGACGGCCGGCCCCGCATCGCCGCGCTGATCGCCGAGCCATGTTTGGGGACGCTGCACGTTCACCAAGGAAATCCGAGCGAGCGAAAGTATGTCGCGTACGAACTTTAACGTCGGGGTCGTCGCTTGAGGTATGACGGCGTCGGCCCGGCCGAGGAATTCTTAGTGTCGGCGGGTTTAAGATCTTCGGCGACGTGCTAGACTTTCTCGGCAGAGACGTGAATTCCAGCTTTGACCGCCCGAACCCGTCCTTGGCGGGAACTGTCGGTCGAAGCGTGGGACGCCAGGCGGCGGAGACTTCTCAATCAGTCTTCTCCGCCGGTTGCGTTTCTGGTATCTGAATCGCGCCGCGACGAAGGACCGCGTTTG
>JBOFFD010000471.1:0-1676 GCA_051648425.1 Planctomycetia bacterium | reverse complement strand
CGTGGCCCTTCGAGGCGGGCGGCGATTTCACGTTGGTCCAACACTCGCGCTCGTTGACGAGGCCGACGGCGGTCGCGCTGATCCACTGGACCAACTACGACCTGTTCGTCCTTTGGGGCGATGGATGCCTCTGGGGTCGTCATCGGGCGTTTACGCTCACCCGCCGTCAAGCGGTCTTCTACCTCTGGCAAATGCCCTGCGAACTACCCAATACACTGCAACGCACGGTGATTCCCGAGTTCGACCCCGCCGCCCGCGCCGTCCCGAAAACGCACGGAGCCGTTTCCGTCAACCAACCGGTGGAGCGGTTGTGCCAAGCGGCGTGGCATCCCGACCGGAAGCGTCCGGCGTTGAGCGACGACGAAGCGGCCGACCTCGTCGCCGGCGCCTTGGGACAGATGGCGGCGATCTTCGGCGCGTACGGATGTCTGTTCATCGACTTCGCCACCCTCTTGGGCGCCGGCGAGCCGACGGACGGCGAATCGACGGAAAGTCTCTGCCTCTGGACGGCGTGGATCGGAACCGACCACCGCCGCTGCTCGATCCGAAGAGACGGCGGGGAGTACCGCGACGAAGCGATCGAGGCGTTTCGTCTCGTCGTCGCAGGCGGCGTCGATGCGTCGACGGACTGGGCCTCGCCGCCGTTCGATCTATCGAGTGAGACCGGTTTCGGCGGCTTCCTCGACTTCGCGCTCGAAGAGCGATTGACGACGACGTTGGCCGACGATTTAAGCGAGCTACGACCGCCTACGCTGATATCGACCGTTCTCCGCGCCGTGGTTCCCATCTATCGGGCGGCCGCCGAGAATGCGGGAGAGTTGAGTCGTCGCCGAGCCGCCGAAGACGCCGCCGCCGCTCGCGCACCCGCCGGTGCGGCAACCGATGCCGCCGCCCTTCCGTCGTCCTCCGTGAGGGACGCCGCGACCCTTACTCCCGCATCGCCGCCCAAGGGCGAGGCGGCGAAGTATCGACGCTATTCGCCTCGACAACGGCGGAACGCCCGCGAGGCCTTCCTTCGCGGCGATTCCGTGGCGGAGATCGCGGAGCGGGAGGGGGCGAGCCGAACCACCGTCGACGGATGGGTGAAGGACTTGAAGAGCACGCGATCGACGGCGCGCGACGTTCACAAATCCGGCTTATACGAGGACGATGCGGAACGGTCTGAAGTCGGCGGGCGGCGTCGCAAACCCGACGACGACTGACGAATGGTTTTCGTCGAAATCCGTCGCTTTTCGTCGGCCGCGCCGAACCGTTCGTCGAATTTCGGATCGATGGAGTTTCTATTTTCCCTTTTTCCCTCAGGGATTTACGTCGAGTCGTCGCGTCGAGTTTTCGTCGTCCGCCGCAAGGGTAAGGGGGGCGAGGTCTTGTCAAACGAACGCAAGCCGCGCCATCCCTCGTCATGCGGAGGTGCAGGATGAATCGCGGTGTTGTTTCAACGACGAATGAAAAAAGTCGGAGCGTTCGAGTCGAAGGCGACGAGCCGTCGCGGACGGCGCTCTCGGAACCGATCATGCTCGGTCGGCTGGAGCTGGCGCGGGCGCTCTGCGTGTCGGCGTCGACGGTCGATCGGATGGACGCCGCCGGCGAGTTGCCGGCGGCGGTGAAGCTGCGCGGCCGGAAGGTGTGGCGGCGCGAGGCGATCGAGGAATGGTCCCGGTTGGGATGCCCGGGCC
>JBOFFD010000470.1:0-2464 GCA_051648425.1 Planctomycetia bacterium | reverse complement strand
GCCCGACGAATAGTTGGCGAACCGCGTCCAGTCGGCGTAGGCCCGCTTGACGACGATGTTGCCTTTTTCGACGAGACGGTCGAGGACGCGGTCGGCGTCGAAATCGTCTTTGCCTTTGTTGCGCTCGCGGAACCCGAGCGCGAGATTCTCGAAGTCGATGAAGACGGCGAGAATCTGACGATCTTCCCTCATGACGGATCCTTGGCGGCCGAGCGGTGGAGCGCCGAATTCGTCGAGGGGCCGACGTCGTCCCGGCGGCGTCGGACGATCGGCCCGGCGGGGGCGGTTCGTCCGTCGTTGCGCGGAGGGAGTCGGTCGGCCCGTCGAGGCGCGTCGCCCCGCCGGGGCCGCATGGTCTTCCGGCGGTGCGTTAATCTTTAGGATTCACAGCGATCAACTCGATTTCGAAGACCAGAGCCTCGTTCGGGCCGATGTCTTCGCCGGCGCCCCGCTCGCCATACGCGAGTTCCGAGGGGATGAAGACCTGCCATTTCGAGCCGGCCTTCATCATTTGCAGCGCTTCGGTCCAGCCGGCGATCACCCGATTGACGGGAAACTTCGCGGTTTCGCCGCGGCCGTAGGAGCTGTCGAACTCCTTGCCGTTGGTCAGGGTGCCGCGATAGTGGACTTCCACGGTGTCGGTCGCCTTCGGGCTGGCGCCGTCGCCCGCCTTCAGCTCTTTGTATTGCAGACCGCTTTTCGTGACGACGACGCCTTCTTTTTTCGCGTTGGCCGCCAAATACTCGTCGCCCTTGCCCTTGTTCATTTCGCTCGCCTTTTTGGCCGTTTCGGCGTCGTCGGCTTCCAACTGGGCTTGGAAAGCGGTCAACGTCTGCCGAATTTCTTCCTCGGAATATTGGAGCTTTTCGCCCGCCAGCGCCTCGCGGATGCCCTTCAGCAGCGCTTCAGGCTCCAGGTACTCGCCGCGGTTCTTCAGGTTGGTGCCGATGTTCACGCCAATGGCGTAGCTGGTTTTGGTCTTGTCGAGCGGCGCCGCCTTGGCGGCGGCCTTGCCCTCCGCCTTCGGCGTGGGTTCGTCTTGGCCGATCGACGACCCACCGTTCGTCAGCAGCCCCAAAGCGACCAACGCGGCCAAAGTCGCCGCCCGAATCGAAGAATGTCCGAACATGAAAGCCCCTTCGCGGCGTCGCGGCGGACTTGGCTTCTGGTCTCGGCCGCCAGAAGTCCGCCGGTGGTCGTCGCCGTAGTCCCATGGCGTTTCCGTCGGCTTACTCCGTCCGACGGTCTCCTCGCCCCGCATTCTCTGCGACTTGCGCGCCGGCGGCAAGGGCGGTTCCAGGAGAGGCCGTTCTTCGACCGCGCCGGCCCGACGCACAGCAAGGTGATACGAGTTCCGCGACCAGTCGAGTCGTCGGCCGGCGGCGAACTTTGAAGACTTCATTAAGTTTTCGAGCACCGTGGCGGCCGCAATTCTCTCGAAGGGAACCGCTTGCATCACCCGTGAAGCGGCGCGCGCCGCCCCGAAGGTGCAGTTGACGCGAGGGCCGATCGCCGTTAGCATTTCAAGGAATCGTCGATGGGCGGTGAACGCGAATGGTCGAACGAGGGGAATTCTTCGTCGGTCGTCCGCGGATAGCCGCCGATGTTTGACGAACGGCGTCAAGGAAGACGATCGGTCCGTCGGCTTCGCACTTTCTACGAGTGGACGAACGCCGACGCGCCGTCGCTGCACCAGGTGAACCATTGGACGACACGACTGCGGCCGTCAAGCAGGCCGTTTCGATCGTCGAAGTCATCGGCGAGGCGATCCGCCTTGAGCCGTTCGGTGCCAAATTCCGCGGCCTGTGTCCGTTCCACGACGATCGCAAACCATCTCTAATCGTCGATCCGCAATACCGCAACTACAAATGCTGGGCCTGCGGCGCCAAGGGCGACGTTTTCTCGTTTCTGCAGAACCACGACCGATTGACGTTCCTGGAAGCAAAACAGCGCCTCGCCGAACGGGCGGGAATTTCGCTCGGCGCCGACGGCGCGGAACGGCGCGGTCGCACCGCTTTGCTCATGGACGTTCTCGCGTGGGCCGCCGAACAGTTCAAGAAAAGCTACTGGGAAAGCTCTGCGGCCGCGGAGGCGCGGCAATACTTGGACGACCGCGGTTTGACGACGGCGACCGTCGAGGAGTTCGGCCTAGGCTTCGCCCCCGACTCGTACGACTGGTTCTTGAACCGCGGGCGGAAGCAGGGGTTCGACGACGACCTGTCGGCGGCGGCCGGCATGATCAAAATGAGCCAGCGGGGGACGTGGTACGACGTCTTCCGCGGTCGGGTGATCTTCCCGATTCGCGACGACCGGGGCCGAGTGATTGGGTTCGGTGGAAGAATCCTACCGGGCGCGGCGGCGGCCGATCGCCCGAAATACTTGAACACGCCGTCCACGGATGTCTACAACAAGAGTCGGGTTTTGTACGGCTTGGACGTCGCCGTCGGAGCCCTCGGCAAAATCC
>JBOFFD010000469.1:0-2118 GCA_051648425.1 Planctomycetia bacterium | reverse complement strand
CGATCTTCCCCTTCTCGAAATGCAGTTCGATCCCCTCGAACACCGTCCCTTGGTACAGCGAGGCGGCGTTGAAGCGGATGACCCCTTCCACGCTGTCTTTGACCGGGGCGGTGAAGACTTCGCCGTCGGGGATGTTGTGCTGACCGCTGCACGGCACGACCGGAATCCCGGCGGTCGAGAACGATAGATCGGTGCCGTTGGGGCCGACGAGCCGAACCTTGTCGGCGGCGGTCATGCGGTCGACGAGCGGCTGCTGGGCCTTCTCCATGGCGGAGTAGTCGGCGGTGCAGACGTCGAAGTAGAAGTCCTCGAAGCCGTTGGTGCTCATTTTGGCCGACTGCGCCATCGACGGCGTGGGATAGCGCAGCACGACCCACTTGGTGCGGCGGATGCGGACGTCGATATGCACCGGCTGCCACCAGTGGCGTTGGTAGAGGTCCATGCGGTCGGGCGGGACGTCGGCGAACTCGCTGGAGTTGGCCGAGCCGCGGATACCGAGGTACGCCTGCACCTGCTCCATGGCGTGTTTTTCTATGGCGCCGGCGGCCTGCATGCTGTCGGCGGTCGCCTTCCCATACAGCGACCGCAAGACGGCGTTGTTCTTCCAAGAGACGAGGGGCACGGCGCCGCGGTCGGCGGCCAGCTCGACGAGGGCGCAGACCAGATCGGGGCCGGGAAGGTCGAACGCTTCGATGAGAACCTTGTCGCCCGGTTCGAGCCGGCAACTGTGGAGAAGAAGGGTCTCGGCCAATCGAGAAATGCGAGGGTCGTTCATGCCGCGCCGACGTCCTTGTGCGACGCCGCCGGCTCAGGCCGGGAAGAACTCGCCCACCATCGTCCACCGGCCATGGGCCGCGTGGTACGCCCGGTAGAACCGTTCCAGCCGAGCGGTGGCTTCTTCGTACGGCCGCCCGCCGGGCGTCGTCTGGAGTTGTTCTAAGAGCAGAGCGACGGTTTCGGCAATCGGAAACGCTTCGCCGGCGGCGTCGACGATCATCCCCGCCGCCGACAGGTCGCCTTCGGACGCCAAGCCGATCAACCAAGTGACGCGGTTCCACGCCGACCGCGGCATTCCCAAATCGGCTTCCGGGTCGACGGCGGGAGCCGCAACCTTCAGGCCGCGGACCTCTTCGACGACCTTCGGTCGACGGCCCGGGGCGGCGGACTTCGGGCGGGCGGCCGAGGGCGTCGCTTTCCCGGAGGCTCGGCGGGCGACGGCGGGCGCCGGCCGGGCGTCGCCGGTTTTCGACCAGTCGTTGCCGGCCGACGGACGCTCCGCCAGCGGATGTTCCGAGACCATCGGTTGGGTGAAATCGGTCGCTGAACCGGCGGTGACGTCGAAGTCGAACATGGCGGCGGCCTTCTCGTGTTGGAGAGAATCCATTCCTCCGATCGATTGCTCGATCGAACACCCTCCTGTACGTTCCGCGTTTGCCTTTTTTTCGCATCGTCCGAAAGATAATCTTTCGGTGGACGACGCCCGACGCGTCGGCGGCGCCGAACCTGCCGACCACGTCTCGAAGCGTCATGGACGACCGGCGAAACATCCACGTTTTCAGCCGCCCCGGCTCCGTTTCATGCGGTAGGCTACGGCAGTTTGAAAACGGCTGCATCCAAAGGATCGACGAATGAGTCCGCTCGTGCTCTCCTGCGCGTTACTGGTCGCCGCGACCGCTCCCACCCAACTCACGGGAATGTTCGCCGAAACCACCAAGGATTTCGGGAACGTGCCGCGCGGCTCGCTGAACGTTCATCGCTTTGAAATGACGAACACCCTCGACCGCCCCGTGCGCGTCGGCGGCGTTCGCGTTTCCTGCAACTGCACCGCCGCGACCGCCGTCAAGGACGTCGCCGCCCCTGGCGAGAAGATCGTCGTCGAAGCGAAGTACAACACCACCAGCTTCTCCGGCACCCGTACCGTCACCGTCTACGTTTCGTTCATCGAACCGTATTCGGAAACCGTGTCGCTGCGCGTGACGGGCTTCAGCCGGCAGGACATCGTGTTGAACCCGGGCCAAGCCGACTTCGGCGTGGTCGCCCGCGGCGCCGGCGCCACGAAGGTGATCGACGTGGAATACGCCGGCGGCTTGGCGCTGGAGGTTCGCGAGCAGACCGCCC
>JBOFFD010000468.1:0-2003 GCA_051648425.1 Planctomycetia bacterium | reverse complement strand
CTTCCGCGAACTGGAAGCGTTCGCTCAGCTCGGCACCGAGCTGGACAAGGCCACGCAGTCGCAGCTCGACCGCGGCTACCGCATGGTCGAAATCCTGAAGCAGCCGCAGTTCCAGCCGTACGACGTCATCGACCAGGTGTTGTCGATCTACGCCGGCACGCAAGGCTACCTCGATACGGTCGATCCCAAGCAAGTGCTGACGTGGGAAACCGAATTCCTGAAGTACATGAAGGAAGAAAAGGGCGAGACCCGCGCCCTTTTGGAGAAGGAACAGAAGCTGACCGACGAGGTCGCCGCCCAACTCCGCGAGGCGTGCACGGCTTTCGGCGAACGGTGGCGGCTCACCCGGACCAAGGCGGCCGGCGCTGTGACCCCGGCTGCCGCCGGCTGATTTGCGAGCGGTCCGCGCGAGCGGCCCCCAGTGGAATAGGCAGAGACGCGGATTCGTAGGGTCCGCGGTGCGGACCGTTCGACCGCAGGGAACGACGGACGGCGGAACTCCCGGACCAGCGAGCGTTCGACATGGCCAAGACCCGTGCAATCGTCAAGCGCCGCAAGGCGATCCGCAACATCCGCAAAATCACGCGGACCATGGAGCTGATCGCCACCGCGCGCTTCAAGAAGGCGCTCGACCGCGCGGTCGAAGCCGACGCCTACACCCGCAAAATCGCGGAGCTGGTCGCCGACCTCTCCAAGTCGGGGGAATCGACCCAGCACCCGCTCTTGGTCGAACGGCCGAAGGTCAAGAAGTCGATCCTGCTGATTCTGACTTCGAACCGCGGCCTGTGCGGCGGCTACAACGCCAACGTCTTGCGGACGGCGAGCCGGGTTCTGCAAGAGACCGCCGCCGAGCATCCCGTCGAGGTCGAAGTGTCGGGCCGGCGCGGCATCGCCTTCTGCCGATACCGCGGCATCGAGGTCTCGAAGAGCTACCAAAAATTCGAGGACAAGCCGTCGTTCGACCAAGTCGAAGAACTGGCGAACCGCTACCTGAAGCTTTACCTGGACGGCGAGATCGACCGGATCGACGTCGTCTACACTCGCTTCCTGACGCTGGCCCGGCAGACGGCCGTTTCCGTCGCGCTGTTGCCGATGGCGGCCGAGATCGAAACCGTCAAGGCGTCCGCGGAGAAAGCCGCCGGCGCCAAGCCGGGCGTCGCGGTCGACTACGAACTGCTGCCCTCGGCCGACGACATCCTGAATGAACTGATTCCGGTGTCGTTCAAGGTCCGCCTGTTCAAGGCGTTCCTCGACGCGGCGGTCAGCGAGCAGATCGCCCGCCGGGTGGCGATGAAGTCGGCGACCGACGCCGCCGGCAAGCTCATCAAGAAGCTGACGCGCCGGTACAACCGCGCCCGGCAGTCGCAGATTACGAGCGAATTGGCGGAAATCATCGGCACGGCCGAAGCCCTGAAGTAAGACGAGGGACGGCGGCGTGGGCGACGACAAGCCGGCAAGCGCTCGGCATAAACTGGCGGTGCAGCTCACGGCCGCCGCGCTGGAACGATTGCTGGGCGACGAGTTCACCGTGACCGTCGGCGCCGAAGCCGCGGGCCTGACGGCCGACGTGGTCGCCCGGCGCGTAACCGACGAAACCGTGGCGCTCGTGGTCGAGGCGTGCGACCCCGAGACGCTGGAAGACGAGCGGACGGTGAAGGCCGCCGCCTACGCCGGCGCGGGCGTGCCCGACTTCTGGGTGGTCGACGTCGTCGGCCGCCGGGTGGAAGTCTGCCGCCGACCGGGGCCGGAAGGCTTCGCCGAACGCTTTTGGGTCTTGTACCCCGACCGGCTGACTCCGCTGGCGGCGCCCGACGAAGGGTCGCTGCCGATGCTCGACTTGATGCCGTGAGCCGCCCCCCGGCGTGCTGACGAGCCTATGACACGACGACTTCAACGAACCTGGAAGGGCGAGACCGACAGATGGCGACCGCGACGGCGACCAAGACGGGCAAAGTGGTGCAGGTGATCGGGTCGACGTTCGACGTCGAGTTCCCCGAAGGCGC
>JBOFFD010000467.1:0-6563 GCA_051648425.1 Planctomycetia bacterium | reverse complement strand
AGACCAAACCGTACGAGTTCGGCGACAGCGTGGCGCAGATGGACGTCGTGCAGTCGATGGTCAACGCCATGCTGCGCGAAAGTAAGAACGGCGCGCCGACGCTGCCGGTGCGCATGAAGCCCGACGACATTGAAATCTTCCGCACGCGCAACAACCCGAAGGCGGCGACGGTCGTGCTGCTCGACATGTCGGGTTCGATGCGCTACAACGGTCAGTACGTCAATGTGAAGCGCATGGGCCTGGCGCTCGACGGCCTCATCCGCAAAGAGTATCCCGGCGACTACCTGCAGTTTATCGAGATGTTCAGTTTCGCCAAACCTCGCCACATCTCAGAAATCGCCGGCCTCATGCCGAAACCGGTCACGGTGTACGACCCGGTCGTCCGTCTCAAGGCCGATATGAGCGACCCGGAAATCAGTGAACTGCAAATTCCGCCGCACTTCACCAACATCCAACATGGATTGCAATTGTCGCGGAAGTTTTTGGCGGCGCAAGACACGCCGAACCGCCAAGTGATCCTCATCACCGACGGTCTGCCGACCGCTCACTTTGAAGCGAACATGCTTTACCTGCTCTATCCGCCCGACCCGCGGACCGAACAGGCGACATTGCGCGAGGCGATGCTCTGTCATCGCGAAGGCGTCACCATCAACATCTTTCTGCTGTCGAGTTGGAATCAATCGCGGGAGGATGTGCATTTCGCCTACCGACTGGCCGAGTCGACGAAAGGCCGGGTTTTCTTCGTCGGCGGCAAAGAGCTTGACCGCTACGTCGTCTGGGACTACGTCAGTCGGAAGAAATCGATCGTTTCGTAAGACGCCGTTCCACTCCCATTGTTTTCCCTCGACCGCCGGTTCGTGACCGTTTCTCTTATGCCTACAAGGCGGCGGCGCGACTGACGGCGACTCGGGGAGTGGAAGTGCGATGGCGGAACCCGTCTACAAATACAACTCGTTGGAACAGGCGCGAAACGCGGGCATCGCTTGGTTGGAAGCGCGCGGCGCGACGTTCGGTCCGTTTCGAAAGATGTGCATGGGCAAGTTCGGAGACATGGTCGACCACGAAATGGGCGTCACGTCGACGACGGACCCGTTCTGGCGGTTTCGGCTCGATTTCGACCCGTTCAAAGGGCCGCACTATAACGCGGAGTTCGGGAAGGGCGCGGATCGCGTCAAGGCGGCGTTCGCTTTCCCCGGCGACGAAAAACTCTTCCGCCGTTTGACCCGGAACCTGCTGCCGCGCTGAGCGACCGCCTTTGAAGCCGGCTCACTGGGGGAAAACGTCGCAGGGGTGGCGTCACTACCCCCGGCGGGTGGCGGATCGGGCGGTCGCCTCCTACGATCCTGCCATAAGAGGAAGTCGGTCTGAAACGGAAGGCGCCGTTCCTATGGCGAAGCAGCTCATCCGCGTCGGGCACAGCCCGGATCCGGACGACGCGTTCATGTTCTACGCGCTGGCCCACGACAAGCTCGACTGCGGGCCGTACCAGTTCGTTCACCAGCTCGAAGACATCGAGACCCTGAACCGCCGGGCCTTGCAGGGCGAGCTGGAGGTGTCGGCGGTCAGCATCCACGCTTACGCCTATCTCACGGATAAGTACGCCCTCTTGCCCAGTGGTTCCAGCATGGGCGACAAGTACGGGCCGAAGGTCGTCGCCCGCGAACAGTTCCGCCGCGAGGAGCTGCCGGACTACAAGATCGCCGTGCCCGGCCTGATGACCACCGCGTATCTGGCGCTGCGGCTGTGGCACCCGAAGGAGTTCACCTTCCGCGTCGTGCCGTTCGACGAAATCCTGCCGCGAGTGGCCGACGGCGAGTTCGACGCCGGCCTCATCATCCACGAGGGACAGCTCACCTATCAAAACCAGGGCCTCACGCAGATCGTCGACCTCGGCGCCTGGTGGTACGAAGAGACCGGCCTACCGCTGCCGCTGGGTGGCAACGTCGTCCGCAAAGACCTGGGGCCTCAGGCGATGCAAGAGATCAGCCGGCTGCTGCACGCCAGCATCAAGTACGGCTTGGAACACCGGCAGGCCGCGCTCGATTACGCCCTCGGCTACGCCCGCGACATGCAGCGGGGACTGGCCGACGAGTTCGTGGGCATGTACGTCAACCATTGGACGCTCGACTACGGCGATGTCGGCCGGCGGGCGATCCGAATGCTGTTGGAGCGGGGCGCTGCGGCGGGCCTCGTCCCCGGGCCGACGGAGATCGAGTTCGTCGACTGAAAACGTCGGGCGGACGTCTTGGTACGCCTACCTTCGTTCGCCGACGCCGTTCGGTCGCTCGTTTCGCAAGGACGTCGCCCCGGTATGAACCCCACGGTCTGGCTGCTGGCGGCGACCTTTGAACCGCGCGGCCGATCGCTCTACACTCTTGGCCTGGCCCGCCATCTCGAAGCCAACGGCTTCCACCCCAAAATCGTCTGTGAATCGGCCGCCCAGATCCCCAAACGACTGCGGCCGACACTCGACATTCTGGAAATGCCCCACCTCGCCAACCGGCTGCTCACCCCGCTGACGGTGCGCCGCTTGTTGCCCGCCGCCGCCGCGCCGGGCGCCCAGCCGCCGACGCTGCTGCACGCGCAGCGGCGGTCGCTGGCGCGCATCACGCTGGAACTGGCCCGCCGCCTGCGCCGGCCGTACCTCGTGTCGATCCATGACGCCATGAAGCCGGGCGACACCATCCCCGTGTTGCCCGAATACCTCGGCGGCCTGGTCGCCGTCAGTCCCACCGTCGAAGAAGACCTCGTCCGCGAAACCCGCATTCCCGGCCGGCTGGTCTTCATGATCCCGAACGGCGTAGAGCCGGCGCCGACCGCCCTGCTGCCCGCGCCGCGGTCGGCCGCCCGCGTGCCCGGGGTGGGGGTGGCCAGTCCACTGGAACCGGTGAAGGGGATCTTGTACTTTCTGCTGGCCGCCGAATTGATTTTATCGTCGGGCCAGGACGTCGAGTTCCTGGTGGCCGGTTCGGGGCCGGACGAGGAAATCCTGCGGCGAGCGGCCGAGAAATTGGAACTAACCAACCGTGTGACGTTCGTCGGCTATTTGCAATCTTACACGCCGATTTTGGACGCCGTCGACGTCTTCGTCATGCCGAGCTTGGAACAAGGGTTGGGGACGATCATGCTCGAGGCGATGGCGCGCGGGAAGCCGGTCGTCGCCACTAAAGTGGGCGGTATCGCCGACTACTTCATCGACGGCGAACACGCCCTGCTGGTGCCGCCGGGCGACCACGTGGCGCTGGCCGAGAAAATTCAGTTTCTGCTCGACAACCCCGACCGGGCGCGGGTGCTGGCGGTCGGCGGACAGGGACTGGTGCGACGGCAGTTTTCCGTCGACCGGATGGCGGCCGAGACCGCCGACCTGTACCGCCGGGTGTTGGCCGACTTCGAGGCGGACCGGACAGCGCGAGCCGACGAACGGCGTCGCACGACCGAAGACAGCGATCCACCCATTTTGTCCGTCAAGGAATGGAAGCGATGACGGCCCGCCGACCGAAGAAGAAGAAGACCGCCGAAAAGACGCCTGTCGACCTGCCGCCGTCGGCCTTGGTCGCTGAAGCGCCGACCGTCATGGCCTCTGGGTCGACCGACGACGACGCCCCCGAAGAACCGGCCGACCGTCCGCGCGGCCGGCTGGAACGCTCGGAAGTGATTGAAGTCCGCGGCGCCCGCGAGCACAACCTGCGCGGCGTCGACCTCGTCCTGCCCAAAAACCAACTCGTCGTTTTCAGCGGGGTTTCCGGCAGCGGCAAGAGCAGCCTCGCGTTCGACACCCTCTACGCCGAGGGCCAGCGGCGCTACGTCGAGTCGTTGTCGTCGTACGCCCGCCAATTCATGGGCCAGATGGCCAAACCCGACGTCGACTATCTCGGCGGCTTGTCGCCGTCGATTTCCATCGAGCAAAAGACCAGCGGCGCCAACCCGCGCAGCACCGTCGGCACCGTCACCGAAATTCACGACTACCTGCGCGTACTGTTCGCGCGGGTCGGCCGGGGCCACTGCCCGGACTGCGGCCGACCGATCGAGGCGCAGTCGCGCGAACAGATCATCGCGCGCGTTTTGACGCTGCCCGCCGGTCCGCCGGTACTACTCATGGCGCCCGTCGTCCGCAATCAGAAGGGCGAATTCAAGGACTTCTTCCAAGACCTGATCCGCCGCGGCTACGTGCGGGCGCGGGTCGACGGCAAGGTCGTGCGCCTGACCGACGAACTGCGGTTGGAACGACAGATGCGCCACGACATCGACGTGGTGGTCGACCGGGTGACGCTCGGACCGAACGCTCGGCCGCGCGTGGCCGAGGCGGTCGAAGCGGCGCTGAAACTTTCAGACGGTTCAGTGGTGGTGGTGGTCGAATCAGAAGACGCCGCCGCGACGGAAATGCTGCTCAGCAGCAAATACGCCTGCCTGGCCTGCAGCCGCAGCTTCGAGCCGCCGTCGCCGCAACTATTCAGCTTCAACAGCCCGCTCGGCATGTGCCCCGACTGCGACGGCCTGGGCGTCCGCCAGACGTTCGAGCCGGATCTTATGGTGGCGGACTCGTCGCTGTCGGTGTCTAAAGGGGCGATCGCGTTCGTGGGGGCGTTCAAGGAGATGGGCCGATGGCGGCGCCACATCTTCGACGGCGTCGCCAAGACGTTCAGTTTCTCGCTGACCGACCCGTGGGAGAAGCTGACCGACAAAGCGAAACAGATCTTACTGTACGGCTCCGGCGACACGCATGTGACCTTCACCTGGCGTTCCCGCGGTAAGACGCACCGCCACGGCGGCTTGTGGGAAGGCGTCATTCCGCAACTGACGGCCAAGTACAAAAAGACCGCCAGCCCGATGCACCGCGCCATGTACGAGCGGTTCATGCGGACGGCCCCCTGCCCTTCCTGCGCCGGCCGCCGGCTCAATCCGCAGGCGCGGGCCGTTCGGCTGGCCGGCAAGACGTTGGTCGAACTCGGCGCCCTGCCCGTCGACGAACTGGCATCCTTCTTCGACCACGACCTGCCGGAATCCGCGTCGCCCGTGGAATGGACCATCGCCGGCGGCTTGGCCAAGGAAATCCGCGCCCGCCTCGGCTTCCTGTTGAACGTCGGTCTGAACTACCTCACGCTCGACCGCTCGGCCCCCACCCTCAGCGGCGGCGAGGCCCAGCGCATCCGCCTGGCGGGTCAGATCGGCAGCGGCCTCGTCGGCGTGCTGTACGTCCTCGACGAACCGTCCATCGGCCTGCATCCGCGCGACAACGGCCGTCTCTTGGCGACGCTCGAACAGTTGCGCGACCAGGGGAACACGGTGCTGGTGGTCGAGCACGACGAAGACACGCTGCGCGCCGCCGACTACCTGGTCGACTTCGGTCCGGGACCGGGCGTGCGCGGCGGCGAGGTGGTGGCGCAGGGGTCGGTCGACCAGGTAATGGCCGAGCCGCGCAGCCTGACCGGCGGCTTCCTCTCCGGTCGACTGGCGATCGAAGTGCCGAAAAACCGCCGACCGGTGGGCGTCCCGCCGACGCGCGACACCGTACAGATCGCGGTGGCCGCCGCCCCGCCGGCGCCGAAACGCCGTCGGCGGTCGTCGTCGCCCATGACGGCCGAGCTGGCCGAACTCCTCGGCGCCGCCGCGACCGAACCGGAAGCCGACGCCCCGGAAGAAGAAGCGAACCGCGTGTACAACAACGACGACGAACCGCCGGAAGGCTTCGAGGACGACCTCGGCGACGATGAGTAAGACTACGTCGCAGGCGGCCGACTTAAACGGTAAGAAGGAGCTTTAAGAACCGATGTTACACGCACTCATCATGGCAGGCGGCAGCGGCACCCGGTTCTGGCCTCTTTCACGCAAAAACCGTCCGAAGCAGTTCCTGGCCCTCCACGGCGAACGGACGCTGCTGCAACAGGCGTTCGACCGCATCGAAGCGCTGGTGGGGTCGTCGGGGGTGCTGGTCGTCACCGGGGCGGCGCACCTCGAGGAAACCCGCCGGCAGCTTCCCGACCTCGGTCCGGCGCAGGTCGTCGGCGAGCCGGTCGGCCGCGACACCGCCGCCTGCATCGGGTTGGCGGCCGCAGTCCTCTGTCGGCTCGACCCCGACGCCCGCATGGTGGTGCTGCCGGCCGACCACGTCGTCGATCCGCCCGAAGAGTTTCACAAGGCGGTCTACGTCGCCGACCAGTATCTGAAGAAGAACGCCGAGGCGCTGGTCACCTTCGGCGTCAAGCCGACCGAACCGGCCACCGGCTACGGCTACCTGCACCGCGGCGAACTCATCGAAACGATGGAAGGCGCCTCGCTGCACAAGCTGCGCGGCTTCCGCGAAAAGCCCGACCGCGCGACCGCCGAGCAATTCCTGGCCTCCGGCGACTACCTTTGGAACGCCGGCGTCTTCTGTTGGAAGGCGGCGACGATCTTAGCGGAAATCGGCAAGCAGTCGCCCGAACTGTACGACGGTCTGAAACGGATCATGACGGGCTGGAGCAAAGACGGTTTCGGCGAAAATTTCGCCGCCGAGTTCGCCGTCTTACCTAAGATTTCGATCGACTATTTGGTGCTGGAGAAGTCGCCGAACGTGTACATGGTGG
>JBOFFD010000466.1:0-3580 GCA_051648425.1 Planctomycetia bacterium | reverse complement strand
CGATGCGGGCCATGTCGCCGTCGGCGACGGCCTTCTTATCCACCAGCGCGCTTCCCAGACCGAGGGCGCACGCGCCCGCTTTGAGAAACTCGCCGGCGGTGTTCAGATCGACCCCGCCGGTCGGCATCAGACGAATCTGAGGCAACGGCCCCGCGAGCGCCTTGAAGTACGCCGGCCCGCCGATTTCCGCCGGGAAGACTTTTACGACGTCGGCGCCGGCCTGCCACGCCGTTACGATCTCCGTCGGCGTGAACGCGCCCGGCATGACCATCTTGTCGTACCGTCGGCACAGCTCGATAACCGGCAGGCTGACGTTCGGTCCGACGATGAATTCGGCGCCCGCTAGAATCGCCGCCCGCGCCGTCTCTGAATCCAACACGGTGCCGGCGCCCAGCAGGACGCGGTCGCCCAGCGCCTTGCGGACCGCGCGAATGACGTCGAGCGCGTCGGGCACCGTCAGCGTGATTTCCAGCACCGGCACGCCGCCGGCCGCCAGCGCTTCGGCGACTTCCACCAGCCGGCCGCCGTCCGGCGCCCGCACCACCGCCACGATGCGGTGCTTCAGCACCATTTCCATCTGCTCGAACTTCGTCATCCGCGTTCATCCTTTCCTGAAAGAGACCGGCCGCCGTCCTCCTTCCGCGCCGCCGGCGCCGCCGGCTTCCGCAGCGACCCTTTGTACAACCGCCGGCCCGTCTTATGGTCGAACGGCGTCCACGCGTTCGCCGAGTTCAGATCCTCGGCGATCGTCCGCGTGTAGTTCGCCACCTTGGCGTCGAGGTTGTCGAGGTGGTGCAGCGCCGCCGCTTCGGGCGTCATCGGCAGCCGTGGCGAACCGAATTCGTAAGACCCGTGGTGGCTCAGGATCAGGTGTTTCAGTTCCACCGCCAACTCCGGCGGCGTCGGTTCGCCCAACAGTTTGGCGGCCACCGGCAGTTTTTCATTCAGCATTTCCACGCCGATGACGACGTGCCCTACGAGCTGCCCTTCGTCGGAATAGGCGAAGCCGCGGTCGTAGCCCAGTTCGCGCAACTTGCCGATGTCGTGAAGGAACAACCCCATGCGCAACAGGTCGTGGTTCAGTTGCGGATAGAGGTCGGCGATGCGATCGTGGACTTTCAGAAGGTTGACGATATGTTCCAAAAGACCGCCGATGTACGCATGGTGGTTGCGGACGCCGGCGGGCGCCTGTTGCAGTTTCTTCACCAGGTCGTCGTCCATCAGAAACGCCTGCGCCAGCGCCTGGAGATGGGGGTTCTTCACCTTGCGAAGCTGTTCCTTCAGTTCGGCCAACAGCACCGCGGCGTCTTTCTCCGACGACGGAATGAAGTCCGCCAGGTCGACGCCGTCGGCGGGGCATTTGCGAAAACTGTTGACGATGAGTTGGATTTGGCCCTGGTAGAGCTGCACCTTGCCGCGGATGCTGAGAAAGTCGCCGGCGTCGAACGCGCGGGTTTCGGCGTCGGTCGAATTCCAGTGAAAGCCGGCGACGGAGCCGGTCTTGTCGCCCAGTTCCAGCAACAGGTAGGTGTTGCCGGCGCGATTCGAGCGGACTTGCTTGTCCTGAACCAACAGAACGTCGTCGACGGCGTCGCCGTCTGCGTACTCACGAACGAAACAGCGTTCCATGCGGATGCGAACCTTCCTGTCGTAGCGACCGCTGCCGACGGATGGCGACGGTCGTTGGTCTTCAACCGTCGTTGTAGCCGCCGGGCGGCGTCACCGCCAGCGGTCGCGGTGGATCGCGGCTTCCCGATACCCCGTTCTTACGGTTCGTCGATGAAATCCCCGGAGTCGAAAGCCGTGCGGATTCCGGTCGACCGCCACCGATTCCGGTTGTCGCGCGGCTCGAAGCTCGGCAGAATACGCCGGCCGGAGCGGGGGTCGTACAATCCTTCGAGAGTTCGACGGAGGAAACCGACCTCCAACCCTCGAGCCGACGGTCTCCGCCGCCGTCCGACCTCTCGTCGAGGCCCGCCAGTAACAGACTCGAAGAGGACTCCGAATGTCCAATGACGAAGAAGTCGCCGGCTCGTTCGATTTCGTGCTGCGGACGCGGGTGGTGTACGGTCCGGGCGTGTTGATGCGGCTTGGCGAGCTTGCCCGCGAACTGGGCGGCCGGCGGGTGCTGCTGGTGACCGACCCCGGAATCGTCGCCGCCGGCCACGTCGCCAAGGGCGTGCGTTCGCTGGAGACGGCGGGATTAACGGTCGCCGTTTACGACCGCGTGCGCGAGAACCCAACCACCCGCGACGTCGACGCCGCGCTGACGGCCGCCCGCGCCGCGAACGTCGACCTGTTCGTCGGGTTGGGCGGCGGCAGTTCGATGGACACCGCCAAAGGCGCCAACTTCCTGCTGACCAACGGCGGCCGAATGGCCGACTACTGGGGCGTCGGCAAGGCGACCAAACCGATGCTGCCGCTCGTCGCCGTGCCGACCACCGCCGGCACCGGCAGCGAGGCGCAGTCGTTCGCGCTCATCGCCGACGAAACCACGCACCAGAAGATGGCCTGCGGCGACAAGAAGGCCGCCGCCGCCGTGGCGCTGCTCGACCCGGAGACGACGGTGTCGCAGCCGCCGCGGGTGGGGGCGGTGTCGGCCGTCGACGCCGTCTCGCATGCGCTGGAAAGCTTCGTCACCCGCAAGCGGAACCCGGTCAGTTGCCTGTTGGCTCGCGAGGCGTGGCGGCTGCTTTCCGAGTCGTTCCCGGTCGTGATGGCCGAACCCACCAACCTCCCAGCCCGCGGCGCCATGCTGCTGGGGGCGCACTGGGCCGGCGCCGCCATCGAACAATCAATGTTGGGCGCCGCCCACAGTTGCGCCAACCCACTGACGGCCCGCTTCAACGTCACCCACGGCGTGGCCATCGGCGTGATGCTGCCCCACGTTCTCCGCTGGAATGCGGAAACCTGCAACGACCTGTACGTTGAATTGGGAGAGGTCGGCCTCAACGGTCACCACGGCACCGTCGGTGAAAGACTGGCGGAGGCGGCCGCCGAGATGGTGCGGTCCGCCGGCCTGCCGACCTCGCTGGAAGCCTGCGGCGTCGACCGTTCCGCTCTGCCCGCGCTGGCGGAAGAAGCCGCCCAACAGTGGACCGCCCAATTCAATCCGCGCCGGCCGACCGTCGGCGACTTTGAATCCCTTTATCAACGGGCGTACAATCCGCCGTAGGAACCGTTGTTAAGACGAGTTTCAGCAGGTGCCGACGGAGGGCGATGGAGATGATTGAGTTCGTGCGGGGCCGACGGTGGCCGGCGGTTTGGTGTCTCGCGCTCGCGATGTCGCCGCTGACGGCCGTTGGAAAAGACGCACTGCCGGCGGCCGTCGCCCCCGCCGATCAATGGCCGGTCGCGCGTGGCAGCCTGCAGATGACGGGCCGCTCGGCCGCCGACCTTTCCGACGCCCCCGAGCTCCTCTGGCAGTTCAAAGCTGGTGCGTCGTTTGAAGCCGCCGCCGCCATTGTCGACGAGGTGGTCTACGTCTTGACCCGCGACGGCCGGCTGTTCGCCCTCGATTTCGCCACCGGCAAGGAAAAATGGGTCTTCGCCGACCCCGAAGAAATGGGCGGCGAGTCGT
>JBOFFD010000465.1:0-4798 GCA_051648425.1 Planctomycetia bacterium | reverse complement strand
TCGCCCTTCTTCCAGTTGCACGGGCAGAGCTTGTCGGTTTGCAGGGCGTCGACGACGCGAATCACTTCGTCGACGCTGCGGCCGACCGACAGCGGATGGATGGCCATCCATTGCAGCACGCCGTTCGGGTCGATGAGGTAGATCCCGCGAAGCGCGATCCCCTGGTCTTCGATCAGCACGCCGTACGCCTTCGCCATCGCGTGGGCGGTGTCGGCGAGCATCGGAATCTTAAGGCCCTTGAGGTCGGCGTTGGTGTCGCACCAGCCCTTGTGGCTGAAGGCGCTGTCGGTGCTGGCGGTCAGAACGACGCAGTTGCGGTCCTCGAAATCGGCGGCGGCCTTGTCGAACGCGACGATTTCGGTCGGGCAGACGAACGTGAAGTCGAGCGGGTAGAAGAACAGGCAGACCCACTTGCCCTTGAAGTCCGACAGCTTGATCGTCTTGAACTGGGCGTCGCTGCCGTCTTTGGTGCGATCGTAGGCTTGAACTTCGAAATCGGGGGCGGGCTTGCCAACCTGCAGACTCATGCGATGCGGCTCCTGGACCGACGGCCGGACGCCGTTCGGCGTTGACGTTCCGTGAAAACGGCGGCGTCCCTCCGCGGGAACGGCGGAGAAGGGACGTACAGACGCTATATAGTCGGCCGCGCCGGCCGGACAAGCAATCGGGCCGGCCGACCGCCGCCGTTTTCGACCGGCGGTTCGCGCGGAATCACAGCGTTTTGAGGTACGCGACCAGGTCGGCGATTTCGGTTTCGGAAAGCTTCGCGCCGCCAGTGGCTTTTTCAGGGCCGTGCGGGCTGGCGAGCAGGTTTTCGAGCGATTCGGACCGGCCGTCGTGCAGGTACAACACCCGGTCGTAGATGTTGACCAGCGACGGCGTGTTGAACCCCTTGTAACGGTCGGTGGGTGATTCCAGGCCGACTTCGTGGATTTGGCCGTCGGTGTGGTAGCGGCCGGCGTGACAGTCGGCGCAGCCGGCCTTCGCGCCGTGGAACAGATCGCGGCCGCGCTCGACGGCCGGGTTCGCGGCGACCGTCGCCCGGTGTGGGTTCGGCGGCGTCGGCAGCGATTCCAGATAAGCGGCCACCGCCTTCGCGTCGTCGTCGGTGGGCGTTGGCCCCAGCATGGTGTCGTCCAGCGACTTCTTCATCGCCGCGTGCGGATCGGTCTGCCAGCCGTGCCAGGTCCACGGGCCGGTGCGTGTAAAGTTCCGCAGGCTGAGGATCGTCTTAAAGGTAAGATTCGACCCGTCGTTGCGAGTGTCGGTCACCACCGCGTTGGTGTGGCCTTCGTAGTGGCAACTGTGGCAACTGTACCACTGGTCGAGCGATCGGCCGGCGTCGTGGAAGATCGCCTCGCCGCGGCGGGCCAGGGTGGTCGGCGCGGGCGAACCGCCCAGCGCGATCGTGCGGACGACCGCCCGTTTCGTCAAATCGACCACCTGCACGGCGTTGGACAGATAGTTGGCGACGAAGACCATCTTACCGTCTTTAGCGAAGCGAACGGCCATCGGCCGGCCGCCCAGCGGGATGCGGAAGAAGCGGTCGGCGTCGGCCGCCAGCGCCGGGTCGATATGGTCGCCGGGGCCGCCGTAGTCTTGGAACGGCAGGCCGTCGAGTTTGTAAACGAGCAGTTCGTGCGTGCCGGAGGCGGCGCAGGCGAGCCACTGTTCGTCGGGACTGACGGCCAACCCATGCGGATCGGCGACCGCCTTGCCGGGCGGGTCGAGCGAAATCGCCTCGCGGCGGGCGGGGCCGTCCATCTTCACGCGGGCGAGTCGGCTGGCCAGCACCCAGCCGAGTTTGATGTTCCCCTCGGTGATCGGATTGCGGCGGTAGACCATCCACGGGAAATAGACGTACTTGTCGTCGCGCGACATCCGCATGTGGCCGAGGTTGATCCCGCTGAACTGTTCCAGATAAAGTTTTTTGCCCGCGACCACGTCAATCACCGCCACGCCGCGGTCGCCGCTGGCGCCCACCGCCAACCGCTTGCCGTCGCTGGTCAGCGCCAAGTAGCGGGGCCAACGGCCGCAGGCGATCCGCTTCCGTTCCATTTTGATTTCCAGGTCGACGACGGCGACGGCGTGGGCGGTCGTCAAGGCGACGTACGCGGTCCGGCCGTCGGGCGAAACGACGACGCCGCGCGGCTCGAAACCCAGGTCCAACGTCCACGACGGCGTCAAACGGTCGCCGTCGACGGTGAAGGCGCGGAGCGCCCCGGAGTACGTCGCCGTGGCCAGCACGGTTCGGCCGTCGGGGGTGAAAACGGCCGCCGCCGGTCTTAGTCCGCAAGCGACTTCGTCGAGCGACACGCCGGTGGCTACGTCGACCAGCGACAACGTGCCCGACGTTTGATTGACCGCGACGAGCCGGGTTTCATCCGCGGATAAGACGAGGTCGACCGGCGACCGATCGGCGTCGACCGACACGGTTTCGGCGACGGCGGGCGGTGCGACCACCGACGGATGCACACACCATGCGACGCCTGCGATGAACACCGTCGCCAGCATCCATGTGAAAGGCCGTCTTAGATTCGGCGACGGGCGGGAAACAGTGGAATCCATTCGGTTGATCCTCAAGGCGGGCCGTCGGCGGGCGGCGTTTCAGCAGGTGTATCCAACGGGGTGATTGTAGGAGGTGAAGCGGCGGCGCGTCTCGGCCGTCGAAGAAGGATGCGGTACGAGAGGCGCAGCCAAACACAAAGCGAAACGACGGACAGGCCCAAGCCGACGTTCAACCCCGGCGGGTAGTAGCGGAAGACGACGTCCTCCGAAGATCCTTCGTTGAGTTCGCCCACCAGGCCTCCAAGCCAGTAGCCTCCGACCCGATTGGTCGACACTCGCTCCGTCGAGCCGGAATCTTTCGACCGTGTGTGCAACTTCCATCCGGGCGCGTACATCTCCGAAACAACGACCAGACCGCCCTCTGTTGGCACCGTGCGACGGAATGATCGCGAATTCACCGTTCGACCAACTTCTTCCAACCACTCGGTTGGAGTCTTGCCGTCGGGACTCACCAGCAGAAAAGGGACGTTGCGACTCACAGCTTGGCCGCGGTCGATATTGACACCCCAATGTGATGCGATAGTTGTAGGGCCTGGATAGGCTCTTTTCTGTTCCTGAGTGGGTTCCTGAAGCAGTGCGGCGACCGGTGAACCTCCTTGTGACAGAGGCGGCCGGTCGTCGGTGGACCAAGTCATACCCACTCCGGCGCCGCCCGTCTTTTCCACCGCTTTCGACAAGCGGTCGTCACCGAAGAGAAACCGTTCCAGCGAGCGGTCGGCGCCGGGGGCGGCGGGTGCGGGGAAGTCGAGCCGGCCGCGAAGACGCAAGAACCGTTCAAGCGGTGTGACCGGGGCGCCGGGCCACGCGGGCGGTTTTGCGAGCGCTTCGCGGACTTCCGGCGGTTCGGGGATCGTCAAGGTGCGATAGGCCGGCAGCGACGAAAAGCCGAACGCCTGCGGCAGATTGCCGATGGAACCGATCACCCGGCGTTCACCGGGCGAGCCGTTCGCTCGGTCGGTGAAGGTGGCTTGCAAAGAGTCGAACGCGGCGCGCGGGGCGGTCGGCGGCGCGAACAGCATCGCTAAGACGGCCAGCTCGATGCACTGGGCGACGAGGAAACACAACACCGGCCGGTGGGTGAGAACGGCGGCGAGAGTCGCGGCGACGAACAGGCCGAAGAGGAGAACGGCGGGTAATACTTCCCGCCGAAAAACCGCCGGCCAATGGTCGACCAGCCGCGCCGGCGCCAGGGGGCGGTCGGCGGCCAGCCATAGTTCCAGGGTGTAGTCGTCGGGCGGTCGGCGGGCGTCGGCCGCGACGACGATCGACTTCGACGGCGAGCCGGCGTCCGCTCGCGCGACCGGGAAGCGGGCGACGCCGACGGCGAAATCGAGGGCCGTCGACAACGGCGCCGGCAAGGAACCGGTCTTGCGCACGGCGTGGTCGACCGCGAACCAGAAGCCGACGGCGAGGGCCGCCCACAGCAACCAAGCGACGGCGACGACCCCGGCCGCGCGAACCACGACCGAAAAAGGTAGGGCGGTCCTCCCGAGAGCGGCCCGGGTCCGTCTTAAAGCAAGCCGGTCGACGGCGTAGCCCGCTAGAAAAGCGACGGCGATGGTCTGCAAAAACGTCCAGCGGGCGGCCGCTCGGAAGAAGCTGAAGCCCGGCGTCTGCACTAAGAGATCGTACAGCGGAAACCACGGCCCCCACGCTAAGAACAGCGCGACGATAAAGACGACGCCCCAGGCGCGCACGCATTGCCGCCGGCGGTAGCGCCATAGCGCCGCTCCCGCCAACGCCAAGCCGGCCAGGCCGACGTAGTGCAGGCACTCTTCCGGCGCCGTGCGGGCGACGGTCCACGTCGCTTCGCGCCACAACGGTTCGCGGAAATACAGCGTCGGCGTCAACAGGCCGGCGGTCTGCCACGGCGGCAGCGCGTGCGTGGCGAGATGGTCCCTGCCGCCGAACTTCCGATTCACATGGCGGATGTAGTCGACCAGCATCGCCGTCGGTGCGAGTTGCACCGCCGCCAATGTGTAGCCGAGCGTCAACACGCCGAGCAGGAGACGCGCGTCGCGCCCTTTTCCTTCTGCCGACGAAGCGCGGCGGCGCGTCAAGAGTTTTACGGCGAGTAAGACGACGATCCCCACGTGCGTCATGAACGCCGTCTGAAAGTGGCCGTCTAAAAGCTGCGCCGCGACGGCGAGCGGTAAGACGACCGCCGCCGCCCGGACCTTCGCTCGTAAGATCCGCGTCGCGCAAGCGAACTGCAACAGGCTCCACGGCA
>JBOFFD010000464.1:0-2773 GCA_051648425.1 Planctomycetia bacterium | reverse complement strand
ACGGCGGGTCGGCGGTGGTGGCGTCGCTGTTGGCCGACTTGGCGGACGCCGGCGCCGCGACGGTCGACGCCGCGACCTACGCCGAAAAGCTCGGGTGTGACGCCTTCGATTTGGAGTGGTCGGCGGCCCTCGCCGCCTGCGCGACCGAACGGGCCGCGGCCGTTTTGCTCGACCAAGCCGACCCCGCCGTGAAAGCGACTTTGACGCAGCCGACCGACGAATCGGCCCGCCGCGCCTTGGCGTGGGCCGACTTCGGCCTGCACCTGACGACCCCCTGGCGGGTGGTCTTCTTCGGTCGCGCCAACGTCGGCAAAAGCCGCCTCTTGAATGCCCTGGCCGGTTACGAACGGGCGGTGGTGGCCGATCGGCCCGGTACCACCCGCGACGTGGTGAAGGCTACGACGGCCCTCGACGGTTGGAGCGTCGAACTCGTCGACGGAGCCGGCTTTCGCGACGACGCCGAGACGCTGGAAGCCGACGGCCGCCGTCTCTTGGAAGCCGAGCTGGCGCGGGCCGACCTGCGGGTGCAAATCGTCGATGGTTCGCAGCCGTGGACCGCCGTCGACCACACCTTGGCCGACGACTATCGCCCGCAGTTCCGCATCGCCACGAAAAGCGACCTGCCGCCCGCCTGGAACTCGGTCGACCCAACGCTCGCCGACCACGCCTGTTCCGCCCTCAACGGCGCCGGCATCTTTGAACTGATCGACCTGCTCGCCGCGCGACTCGTCCCCCGACCGCCGCCCCCTGCCGAACCGGTCCCCTTCACCGCCGCCCAAATCGAACGTCTGCGGCGTCGGCTGGCGCCACCGTCTCTGTAGCGCGATTTTCTGACAGCACGCCTATTTGCCCTCGGAATCGTCTGGAGCGACTGTTTTCGGCGGAGTTCGTCGGTAAGGTTCGTAGCCGTAATACTTGGGTCGGTCGTCGAGCCGTAGGTGCAGCCAAGACACGCCGGCACCCGCAGTGCTCAGCCAGACCGGCTTCGTTCCGATCCGCCGTTCCATCGCCTCACCGACCGACCGCCAAAGGGAATCCCTCTGAGATTCTGGCGCAAGCCGCGTGAAGGCGGCCAAGTGACCGTAGGAGGAAGTCTCTGCGATCGGGTGCGGCACGATCAGGATCGCATCGCCGCCGAGATTGGGGAAGACGGCGACGTCGGTCGAGCGGTCGGAGAAATGCTCCGCGAACGCCTGCGAGTCTGATCGGCGGGCCAGGCCGGGGCTGTCCAACACGACGAACTCGAACGGCTGCGACACCGTGTCGTCAGTGACCGCCGGCGTTTCCCAACGGAAAGCGGTGAACGGACCGGCGGCCAACAGTGCGTTGAACCATGATCGGAAGGCCGGGTCGTCGCGACAACCGCGTAAGACGTCGGCGACGGACGCCGGGACCGAATTCAATGCGATGGTGAATCGCAGACCGCAGCCGTCGTTCAGCTTTTCACTGCCAGCGGTCCACATCATGGTCACCCTCACCGGCCGCGCAACGGTTCAGCCTTCGGCCCGTCGCCGCTCCCAACGACAGACCAAACCGTCTTCCGGGTCGACGACTTCGCCGACGTGTTGGAAGCCGCACTTGGTTAAGACTCGCGCCGACGCGCCGTCGTCGGTCTTGGTGTGGGCGCGGACGGTTCGCACCCGATCGTCGGCGAGGGCGAAGCCGGTAAGCGCTTCGGCGAGTTCGGTGGCGAAGCCGCGGTTCTGGTGGGGCGGTTCGATGCCGTAGGCCAACTCCACTTCCCCGTCGCCGTCCGGCGGTCCTTTGAAGGCGCACCCACCAACGGTAACACCGCTCGCCCGCTCCACGACGATGAAGCTGAGCGACCACGGGTCGCCCACCGACGTTCGGCGGACGCGCTCGATCCAATCAGGAGACACCTCCGCCCGGTCGGCCGGCGGTAGCGACGCCACCCAGGCGAGCGTCTCGTCCGGCGTCTGCAGCACCAGATCAAGCCTGGCCGTTGGAACTACAAGCGTCGACATCTACAGAAACTCCGCGCCCGAAAGACTCGATCCACCGGAGCGTTCAACGCACCGCTGGAGTGCCGAGACGTTTCGATCGCAAGAGGTTCACCCGAAACCGCGAGCTTGCGGTGAATTCTCTGAGACCCAAGACGTCACAGGTCGGCGTCGGAAATGATCTCTTCGCCGTCGCGGGTCATCAGGGCGGTGAAGACGCGGACATCAATGCCTTCGCTCAGCAGGCGAGCCGAGCCGTCGGCCATCGTGGCGTGAGCGCCGCCGAGGTGGAAGCTGTAGAAGGCGAAGTAGTTGCTGCAGTTGATGACACACGCCCCCTTGTCGTCCGTGGCGTCGTCGTTGTAACCGCGGATATCGGCGACGTTCCCCGCCCCCCACGCGCTGGTGCCCACGCCGCCCCCCGGTGCGTTGGCACCGGTATAGCCCGCCAGGCCGGTATTCGGCACTTCGCGGGGCCCCCGGCGCCAAATCTGCGGCCGGCCGGCGCACTCGGCCAGCATCGCCGTCTTACTCAGGCCGTCCAGAATCTCTTTCGCGTTCCGCAACGCCCTTTTCGACGTATTTAACGTCCCATGGAAGACGCCGTGCGTATCTCCAGGTCGCGCGGTCGTCAGCACGGGATTCGGGGTCTGCCAAAAACTCGTCGCCACGCCGTCGATCGCGACGTAGTCGTTCATCGCCCCCGACCAATTGGGCGTTCCGGGCCTGAAGTTCGGATCGAGTCGCGCCGGAACTTGCACACTGGGGCATTGATACGCCCGCACTTGCAGCGCGACGGCCGTGCTGTTGTG
>JBOFFD010000463.1:0-2176 GCA_051648425.1 Planctomycetia bacterium | reverse complement strand
CGCCCAGCCAAATCACCAGGGTGGATTCCAACAGGCCGCGCTGTTCGAGATCCTCGATCAGCGTGGCGTAGGCGAGGTCGGCGGGCGGGACCAAGCGGTCCTTGAGACCCGATTCGTTGTCTTTGTGAGTGTCCCACGTGATGCTCGGGCCGTTGACGGTCGAGACGAAACGAACGCCCGATTCGACCAGTCGGCGGGCCAAGAGGTGCGACTGGCCCCACGAGTGCCGACCGTAGCGGTCGCGCACGTTGTCGGGTTCGCGGGAGAGGTCGAACGCTTCCTTGACGGCGGTGGAGCGCACGAACTTCCGCGCCCGCTCATGGTTTGAATCGAACGTCTGAATCTGCGGCGCCATCCAGTCGGGGGCGGCCGTCGCCATTTCGGCGAGCAGCCGTTCCCGGCCGCTGAACCGGTCAAGGGTGACGTCGCCCTCCAAACCGAGGTTGGTGGGGCGGAAGTTCGGTTCGTTGGGGTCGCGGTTCAAAACGAACGGATCGAAGCGCGATCCGAGGCAGCCGCCGTACTGACCCGGCGTGATGTAGGCGGTGCTGTCGCAATGGGGGAACGGCGTGATGACGTACGGCGGCAGTTCGCCGGCGTAGCCGTTTTGCTGCGCGAGCCAACCGACGAGCGTTCCGAAGCTGGGAATGTCGGACCGGCCGGGGTTGATGAGCGTGCTGTCCATTGGGTAGGGTCGGCCGGCGATGGTCCAATACATGCCCGAGTTGTGGGCGTTGTGGCCGTGATGAACCGATCGGACGATGGAAAGGTGATGCGCCTGGCGGGCGATGTGCGGCATCAGTTCGGAAACACGAATGCCGGGCGCCGACGTTTCGATCGACTTGAACGACCCGCGGATTTCAACCGGCGCGTCGGGCTTCATGTCCCAAAGGTCGAGGTGGCTGGGGGCGCCGCAGTTGAAGATCATGACGACCGACTTCGCCGTGGCGATTCGGGCGTTGACGGTCGCGTCGGCGCGAAGCCAATCGTTCCACAAACCGCTCACCGCGCTCGCTCCGAGCGAGCCAATCATCGCGCGGCGTTCCAAATTGCGGCGGACCATGGGGCGTGGCATGTCAAGATTCGGCATGGCGGGCCTCTCGAGGAACGGGAGGTTGTTCGGCGGATTGCGGATTGCATCGGCGGCTGGGTTCTTGAAGAACCTTTCTAAGTTATAGTCGGTTTTCACGCCGATGCAAAGACTGTTTTTCCACTATTCATTTGTTCGTTTACCAATCGAGCATCATGCGGCCGGCCGCCTGGGGCCCTAGTTGGTTCGCCAAGCCGATTTCCTCCTCGCACGCTTCGCCGGCGTCGCGGAATTTGACGGCGTGGTCCTGCCGTAGGAAAACGTAGAACCGCCAAAGCCCGCGGTGCTTTTCCGACAACGCGGCGACGTCGGGGTGTCGCAGGGCCGACAGCGGCTCGACCCGGCCGGGCGCCACTTCCACCGGCACGTCGGCCTCTTTCAGCGACATCCGCGCCGACGGGCAATAGACGACCACGTGCGACTCCGGAATCTTCAGTCGATCGGCGATGCGCCGTTCGAGTTCGTTGCGGTTTGCGAGATCGGCGTGATACTTCGTCGCCAGCTTGTCGCGAGCGGCGTCGTCGACGCCGAACCCGCCGAAGCCGCCCAGCGCCAACAAATAGACCCGCTTGTACAGCCGGCGGCGCGTCAGATCGCCGACGACGTCGGACAACCCCGTCACCGACGGTCCGAGTTGTTCCAACCGGTAAAGGAAGGCGTCGTCGCGCAGGCCGTCGAGTTCCTCGCGGCGCATGGCGCCGGCCGCCAGCGCCAGTTCCAGCGCCCGCGAAACCATCGCCCCGGCGGCCGCCTTGGCGTGGTGGTAATACACCCGCTCGGTGAGGGTGTATCTTAGTTGCAGCAGGTGGATCAGTTCCGAAAGCGCGTCGCGGCGAAAGAGGCCGTCCTTGTGAAGCCGAACCACCAGCTTGCCGTCGGCCAGATGAAAGTAGTTCATCAGCCGTTCGTCGAAGGCGAGTTTCAGACCGCAGTGCAGGGCGTCGCGCGAAAGATAGTCTAAGAGATCGGCGCAGACCGTTCCCGTCACCAACTGCCGGACGAACGGCGGCCCGGAAGTCTTACCCTCCAACAGTTCGACGACCCGTCCGCCGACGCCGCTGGCGCTTAAGAGCGCTCTTAGCGTCG
>JBOFFD010000462.1:0-3587 GCA_051648425.1 Planctomycetia bacterium | reverse complement strand
CCATCCCCGCCAGTTCCGACCAGTTGTACGCCTGGAACGAGAAGAGCACGTACATTCAGGAACCGCCGTTCTTCCAGAACCTCAGCCCCGAACCGACGCCCCCCGGCGACGTCGTCGGCGCGCGGGTGCTGCTGAAGGTGGGCGATTCGGTGACCACCGACCACATCAGCCCGGCCGGCTCGATCAAGACCGACAGCCCGGCCGGCAAGTACCTGGTGGGCGAAGGGGTCAGCCCGTCCGAGTTCAACAGCTACGGCGCCCGTCGCGGCAACGACCGCGTCATGACCCGCGGCACGTTCGCCAACATTCGACTGCGGAACCAACTCGTGCCGGGATCGGAAGGGAACATCACCGTCCACCTGCCGACGAACGCGACCATGCCGATCTACGACGCCGCCGAAAAGTACCGCGCCGACGGCACTCCGGTCGTCGTGCTGGCCGGCGCGGAGTACGGCACCGGCAGCTCGCGCGACTGGGCCGCCAAGGGCACGCTGCTCTTGGGCGTGAAGGCGGTCATCGCCACCAGTTTCGAGCGCATCCACCGCAGCAACCTAGTCGGGATGGGCGTCTTGCCGCTGGAGTTCAAGCCGGGGCAGACGCACGAATCGCTGGGCCTGACCGGCCACGAGACGTTCGCGATCACCGGCGTGGCCGGCGGCGTGACGCCCCGCCAAGACGTCAAAGTGACGGCGACCGCCCCGGACGGCAAGGTGACGGAGTTCACCGTCGTCTGCCGGGTCGACACCCCGGTGGAAGTCGACTATTATCGCAACGGCGGCATCCTACAGACGGTGCTGCGCAGCTTCGCCGCCGGCTAAAATGGCGGCCGGGGCGCGACGGCTACCGTCCTTCGCGCCCGGCTGCTATACTTCCGCCATGACTGCCGACCGCAATGTTCTGCTCGTGCAATTGCCGATCCCCCCGCCGGGACCGACCCCCGTCCGAGGGAACGTCCCGCTCGCGGCCGGGTATTTGAAGCTTTACGCCCGCCGCCGCGGGCTTGACGACGCCTACAACATCGAAATCTTTCCCACGGCGTTGGCCAACGGTCTTTCCGACGTCGGCCTGGTCGACGCCATTCTGGCGCGCGACCCGTGGCTGGTCGGCTTCAGTTGCTACCTCTGGAACATCGACCGCACCCTTTGGGTCGCCGAGCGCTTGAAGGCCCGGCGCCCCGACCTGCGGATCGTGCTGGGCGGACCGGAAGTCACCGCCGACAACCAATGGGTGCTCGACCAGAAGGCGTTCGACTACGCCGTCGTCGGCGAAGGCGAACAAACCTTCGCCGCCCTGTTGGAATCGCTGCGAACCGCGCCGAAAGCCTCGGCGAACATCGACGGCCTGTACGCCCGCGGCTTGTCGCTGTCGCCGCCGCGCTTCCGAACGCCGTTGCCCGATCTGAATGAAATTTCGTCGCCGTATTTGGAAGGCATCTTAGACGCCGCCGACGAACAGATGCTGCTCTTGGAAACGATCCGCGGCTGCGTCTACAAGTGTAAGTTCTGCTATTACCCGAAGAGCTACGACGGTCTGTATTTCCTGCCGCACGAAAAGGTGCGCGCCAACCTGGAACACGCCCGCCGTCGCGGAGCCCGCGAGGTGGTGCTGCTGGACCCCACGCTCAACCAGCGCAAGGATTTCACCGGCTTCCTGCGCCTCTTAGCCGAGGAAAACCCCGACCGCCAATTCACCTACTTCGGCGAACTGCGCGCCGAGGGTGTGACGGAAGACGTGGCCCGCCATCTGGCCGCCGCCAACTTCACCGAGATCGAAATCGGCTTGCAGTCGATCGACCCGCACGCCCAGGAACTGATGGCCCGCCGCAACACGCTGCGCACCTTCGAGCGCGGCGCCAAAGCCATGCTCGACGCCGGCGTGCAGGTGAAGGTCGACCTCATCATCGGTCTGCCCGGCGACACCCCCGACTCCATCCGCCGCGGCTTCGACTACCTGCTCGACAACGGCCTTTACAGCGACGTCCAGGTCTTCCAACTCGCCATCTTGCCCGGCACCGCCTTCCGCCAGGAAGTGCAGACGCTCGGCCTCGTCCACCAACCCCGGCCGCCGTACTACGTGCTGAAAACGCCGACGCTTTCCCTGGAACAGATGATCGAACTGATGGACGAAGGGCAAGACGCCTTCGGCATCGAGTTCGACCCGCTGCCGCCGCCGAAGTTCGACTTCCCGGAACTTGAAGGCGGCGACCCGGTCGGCCCCGGCGTCGCCGCGTGGCGCTTGGATCTCGACCGACCGCCGGCGTCACAGCCCGCGCTGCCCGCCGCCGCGTCGCGGGCGCAGGCGTTCACCGTCTGGTTCCGCGGCAGTCGGCTCGTCGACCACGCCCGCCGACTGGCCGACCTCGTCGCGGCCGTCGTCGCCGACAACCCGCACGGCACGCTGCAACTGGTGCTGGAACCGACCGCCGACGCCTCGACGGCCGACATTGCCGAGGGCGTGCCGCCCTCACTGGCGGCCGACCTGTTGGCCGTCTGCCAAGCGATGCCCAGCTACCTCGACAAGTTCTACGCGATGCAGCCCGGCCGAGCCGTCGGCGCGAAGCGGATCATCGTCCTACTGCCGTTCGCCGCCCGCGGCCGCCTCAACCCCGACTGGATCGCCGACCTCGGCGACTGCGCAACGGTCGCCTGGCGTCGCACCGACGGCGACGACGCCAAGTCGTTCGACGCCGACGAACTGGAAGCGTTCGAGCACGTCCTCGTCGGTTGAGACTCGATCAAACCGAAGATTGCGATTCACGCGAACAAGACTACGTCGAAAATTTTTCTGGCGTTGGCATTGACGCCTCGAAGATATTAAAATACTATGATTGCAAGTAAAAGATGTCATGGGAAACCCAATCCATGAAAACTCCACTTCGATGTCTGGCGTTGGCGGCGTCTATCAGCCTTCTCGGTTCTAGTTTTTTTGCTTCGCCTCCCCCTGGAACACAAAAGCGAAGTAAAGCCTGCCAAGAACGGTGCTGGGCGGACTGTAAAGTTTTCCCACGATTTTGGTACGTTGATCTCCACGTCGCAACCCGTTCTTACTCATGTTTTTCGTGTTGAAGTTTTCGCGAAGGCGGACGATCAATTTCAAGTAGCCGTCGAAAAAACGTGCTGTACTAAAGCGTCGTTACGACTCATTGAAGATGCGCCCGGCCATGTTTTTGCTGAGTTGACTCTCAGTGGAACGGTAGGCAGATCGCTCGGTCGTCGTTTCTGGCGTTGCTTCGCGCGGTCCGTCGACGGATCATCGCCGGTGATGGAATTTCGATTGAATGCGGAAATCGTGCCGGCAGTGGAGATACGTCTTCCGTCGCCTCCTCCGGGTCAAGCTCCGCTTGGCCGGCCGCTGGAGATAGCCGGAAAATTGATTTGGCGCAGCTCGCATCCCGTAATGAAAGCCGGCGAATGGCCTGTTCCCCTGGTGGCAAGCAACTTGGCGGCGTTGAGTTTTGCTTGGCGTCCAGAAGTTTCCACCGCTCCGAACGTGAACGGCTGGATGGAATCGGAGCGAGGTTTCACGATTCAGTTGAGCAACCTCAAGCAGGGGTTCGCCTCGCTCGCGCTGAAATCCCCGGAAGATGT
>JBOFFD010000461.1:0-2047 GCA_051648425.1 Planctomycetia bacterium | reverse complement strand
AGGGAACGGTTTTTCCGAGCCGAGGGGGAAAAGGACACATGAAACGTACCTTGTGCGGATTTCTGGCCGCCGCCGCGCTGACGGGCTGCCAGTCGCCGATGAGCGGCGCGAAGAACAGTTTGGAAGGTTTCGGTTCGGTCAGCCGCACGCCGCCGGAACACGCGGTGGCGAAGGCCGCCGCTCCGAAGGCCGGCTCTCCGAAGGCCGGCTCTCCGAAGGCCGGCGCCCCGACGGGCATGGCCCCGACGGGTGTGGTGCAGGCCGGTGGACCGCAGGCGGCGATGGCCGCCGGCGACGTCCAGCAGGTCGGCTACAACGTCGGCTACGGCGCCGCCATGAACCGCTCCTTCAAGCAGAAGGTGGCGCAGGCCGTCCCCAGCCACGGCGGCGAATTCGCCGGCGGTCCCGGCATGGGTATGCCCGGCATGGGCGGTCCAGGCATGGGCGGACCCGGCACGGGCGGCCCAGGCATGGGCGGCCCAGGCATGGGCATGGGCGGACCCGGTATGGGGATGCCCGGCATGGGTGGACCTGGAATGGGTGGCCCCGGCATGGGCATGGGTGGACCCGGCATGGGTATGCCCGGCATGGGCGGCCCCGGCTGTGCGCCCGGCATGGGCGGAATGGGCGGCCCCGGCTTCCCCAACCCGCTCGGCCCCCGCTTCAGCACCGGCCGCAGCCAGATTCGGTTCATCCAACCGACCGGCATGCAGATCGGCTGGCAGCAGGGCGCCGAAGACTTCACCGAACCGCAACTGCAGGTGCCGGCCCGCTACAACTTCTCGCAGGCCCGCATCTATCGGCTGAAGCTGACCGGCATTCCGAACCGTCCCGGCTTGGAACTGTACCCCACGCTTGAAGTCTACCCCGGCAGCGTGAAGGTCGACGCCTACCTCACGCACAACGCCGTTCCGGTGGAGTTCACCGAGGAAGACTTCGACCAGGTGCAGGGCGGCAACTATGTGACGAAGGTCATCTATCTGCCCGACGCCAAGTACCAGGAACTGGCCATCGCCGGCGTCGAAACGCTGGTCTCGACCCGGCTCGACCCCGGCGTCGATCCGGTCACCGAAGCCCACCGCCGCGGCACCATCATGGCCGTCATCCGTTTGGGCAGCGTCGACCTGGAAATGCCGCACAGCCCGGCTCTCTTCCCGATCGCCGCGATTCCGCCCGGCGCCCCCGGCATGGGCGGCCCGCCCGTCGAAATGGCCCGCATGATGCCGCTGCCGGCGAGGGCGCCTTCGGCCGCGTCGATTCCGACGGCGACCGTCGTCCCCGGCCCCGCGCCGAAGACGATGAACGTCCCCCCGATGATCGCCGCCCCGATGGTCACCGGCAGGCCGATCATGCCGACGACCGGCCCCGGCGCCGTCCAGCGGTAAACCGACCCCTCGGCGGCCGGCGGTCTTCCTTACGGACGACGCTTTCTTCGGAGAGCGGCGCCCGGAAGACCGCCGGCCCCTTTTGTTTCCCCGCGGATCGGCCGGCCCGTTGGACGAACTCATCTTCGTCCCGCGGACGCCGCTCCGTTCCGTCGCACCTCGCGACGCTACCGAACACGCAAGAAAGCACGGGCCGCCGCCTCCACGATTGCCCGGCGGCGGCCCCTGGGAGGCAGGGTCATGGCGGACCGTCTGCGACACATAGGCCGACCGACCGCGAACAACCGCGGACCGTTCGTCCCCCGAAAACCGCGGGCCGTCGGTCTGCTTGCCGGCGGCCTGGTCGCCGCTTCTCTGTCGGCGCACGGAGCCCTCGTCGCCGCGCCGCCTCCCGCCGACGCGCCGGCCGCCGCACCCGCTCGGGTGCTCGACGCCCGCGTCGAAGCCACCTTCGCCCCGCACACCCCGCCCCCCGTCCGCCAGTTTCTGCAAGGCGCCCCCGCGCTGCCGAACAAGCCGCAACTGGAAGCCTGGAGCCGATCGGTGCTGCGCAATCAGCAGGAACGCCTGCCGGTGCCAACCTTCGTCCGCCTGGAAGCCGAGTCGGGCGGCAAACTGACGGTCTTCGGCGCCGGCGGCGTCCCCCACTCGTTCGACAAGGT
>JBOFFD010000460.1:0-1932 GCA_051648425.1 Planctomycetia bacterium | reverse complement strand
TGATCGTCGGCCGACGCGGGGTCGCGCCGGGGGAAGCCGTTCGGCCGGGGACCGGTCGCACCAGACCAGCCGCTTCAACGAAGGGTTCCACCGACCCTTCGACGGTTGATTCAATGCCGGGTCCGCATAGAACACGGCGGTCTCATGGAACGCGGCCGGGGGAGTTGTGAAGCGGGCCCCTTGCCCCACTGCGGCGTTGAACGACTGCCGCCCGCTTGGCATACGTTCAACCAAGCACCACTTTATCAATGAAGATCCACGAATACCAAGCCAAGCAGCTTCTTAAAGCAGAAGGCGTGCCCGTGCCGAACGGCCGGCTCGCCAAAACCGCCGACGAAGCGACGGCGCACTTCAACGGATTCGGTCACGGAATCGCGGTGCTGAAAGCCCAAGTGCACGCGGGCGGCCGGGGCAAGGGCGGCGGCGTGAAGGTCGTGAAGTCGGCCGACGAATGCCGCGGCGAAGCCACTCGTATTCTAGCCAACCGGTTGGTCACGCCGCAAACCGGCGCCGAGGGCGTGAAGGTCGGTCTCCTGTTGGTCGAAGAAGCCACCGCGATCGACCACGAATATTATGTGGCCGTGGTGTTGGACCGAGCGGCCCAGAAGCCGCTGTTGATGGCCTCGGCGGCCGGCGGCATGGACATTGAAGAAGTGGCGGCGCACACCCCCGAGAAGATCTTCAAGACGCACATCGACGCCGACCGCGGTCTGCTGCCGTTCCAGGCCCGCAAGATCGCCTACGCCCTCGGCTTCACCGGCGACCAAGTGAAGGCCGCCGTCGAAACGATGACCGGCCTCGTTCGACTCTACCTCACCCGCGACTGCTCGCTTGCCGAGATCAACCCGTGGGTGAAAACCAAAGAGGGCAAGCTCATCGCCCTCGACGGCAAGATCACCTTCGACGACAACGCGATGTACCGCCACCCGGAACTCGCCGACCTGCGCGACGAAGCGGAAGAAGACGCCAGCGAACTGCGGGCGCAAGCGTCGGGCCTGAGCTACGTGCGGCTCGACGGCAACATCGGCTGCCTAGTGAACGGCGCCGGCCTCGCCATGAGCACGATGGACATCATTCAGTACCACGGCGGCAAACCGGCCAACTTCCTCGACGTCGGCGGCGGCGCCAACGCCGAACAGGTCACCGAAGCGTTCCGCATCATCCTTTCCGATCCAAGCGTGAAAGCGGTGCTGGTCAACATCTTCGGCGGCATCATGAAGTGCGACACCATCGCGACCGCGATCATGGAAGCGTTCAAGCAGGTCGACTTCAAGGTGCCGCTCGTGGTCCGTCTGGAAGGGACCAACGTGCAACTCGGCAAGCAGATGTTGGCCGATTCGGGCCTGGCGATCATTCCCGCCGACGGTCTGACCGACGCCGCTGAAAAAGTCGTGGCGGCCGCCAACGGCTGACCCCCACCCACCAACACACACCCGCACGTCGGAAAACTTCGGGACCACCCATGAGCATCCTGGTCGATAAAAACACCCGCCTTCTGTGCCAAGGAATCACCGGCAAGGCCGGCGCCTTCCACTCGTCACAATGTCTGGCCTACGGCACCAACCTCGTCGCGGGCGTCACCCCCGGCAAGGGCGGAACGCTGTTCGAGGGCAAGGTGCCGATCTTCGACACCGTCGACCAAGCGGTGAAGGCGACCGGCGCCAACGCGAGCATGATCTTCGTGCCGCCGCCGTTCGCCGCCGACGCCATCCTGGAAGCGGCCGAGGCGGGGGTCGCCCTCGTCATCGCCATCACCGAAGGCATCCCGGTGAACGACATGATTCGGGCGGTGCGGCAGATCCGCGCCACGCCGGGCGTGCGTTTGATCGGGCCGAACTGCCCCGGCGTCATCACCCCCGGTCAGTGCAAGATCGGCATCATGCCGGGCTACATCCACAAGGCGGGCGGGGTCGGCGTCGTCAGCCGGTCGGG
>JBOFFD010000459.1:0-3698 GCA_051648425.1 Planctomycetia bacterium | reverse complement strand
CGATCGCCATGCCCCACTGCTTGCCGGGCATGCCGTCGGTCGGTTCCGTCCACAGCGACAACAGCGGCGGGTGGTGGACCTTGTGTTCCGCGAAGTCGGGATGCTTCTTGTACTCTTCCAGCGAGCCTTCGCGGATCAGTTCGCCGAGGCGCTGTTCCTGGGCGGCCAGGCCGACGGCGTCGATGCCGTGGTGGTCTTGCGTGGTCGCCAATTGGTAGGCGACGCCGGTCGGCGTGATGGAGGCGCCGTAGGCGAAGTCGGGGTCGAAGCTGTCGCGAAGCTTGTAGGCGTCGACGCCGACCGGCGCGACGCCGGTCGCCACGCTGCCGCCGACGTGGCCGGCGTGGGTTCGGCCGTAGCCGAGGTACAGCGTCACCGAGTCGAGCGCGGGGCCGGGCAGCACCAGCACCGGGGCCTTGACGGTTCGGTCGCGGAACTTCACGTCGGCAAGCGTCTGATTGGCGAGGCCCAACTTCGCGGCCGTCGCGGGCGACATCAAGAGGGCGTTGTCCCACGTCAGCTTGCTGACGAAGTCGGGCGTTTCCTGCAGCCAGCCGTTGTTGGCGAATCGGCCGTCGAGCAGCGTCGGGTGCGGGGCGAAGATCAGTTCGATCTCGGCCGCCTTCTTCGCCGCGTCGGGGTCGACCGTCGTGGTGATCGGATTCAGTTTCGGCGTAACGGCGGCGGGGGCGCTGCCCTTCCAAACGCCGTCGTGAACGACCTGCTGCCAGGCCGCGTCGAAGCCGGCGTCGTCCTTCAGGAGAACCTTGAAGGTGTCGCGGACGACGTCGAGATCGGCCTTCGGCTCGGCGTCCAACAGGCCCGAAAGCAAACCGAGCGGCGTGAAGGCGTCGGCGTAGAGCGGCGCCATGAGCGGCTGCACGACGGCGTAGGTGCCGTCGAACGACCGGCTGTCGCCCCACGATTCGAGATAGTGGACCCGCGGCACGTGCCACGTCGACTCGACCGACGTTTCATTCTTGTCGTGGCTGAGGTGGATCGAGGTCGGCACGGCGGCCAGCGCCCCGGCGAAATCGACGTCGACCGGGGCGTCGTAGACCGGGTTGCCCCCGAGCAAAACAAGCGCCTGGACCTTGCCGCCCTTGATCGACTCGACCAGCGACCGGATCGATTCCATGTGCGTGGGGCGGTCGGCGTCGACCGTGTAGGTCACCGTTTTGCCGATGTTGCCCAATAGGGCGTTGAACCGGTGGGCGAGGGCGTGGACTTCCGGCGGCTGGCCCGGACCCGCGACGACGACGCTTTCGCCCGGATGGGCGACGAGGTCGGCGACGGCCGCCGCGATCAGCTTCGCCACCGGCTCCTTCTTCAGGAACTCGTCGCCCGGCAGTGGATCGGCGATGTCGATCGACGGCTTCGCCAGCTTGGCGAACACCTTCGACTGCAGGTCGAGCAGCACCGCTTTAATGTCACCGGCACGGACCGAGACGCGGTGGTCGGCGGTCACGCCGACCGGCGTGAAGCGCGGCTCGAAGGCGTAGAGCCGGCTCATGGCGTGGTCTTCGGGACGCCGGCTCTGCGTGAAGTCGCGAGTGTAGCGGACCGCGTTCGGATGGCCGCCGAACAGGTCGGAATCAAGACTGACGACGACCTTCACTTTGTCGAGCGCGTAGTGGGTGCGGTGCGGCGCGCCGAAGGCGATCTTCGAGCCGAGCCGTTCGTTGTCACGAGAAACCGCTTCGTATTCCACCCAGCGAGCCTTGGGCATCGCGGCGAGGAAACGGGCCCTGGTCGCGGCGACGGCGGGCGACGAGGTCGCCTCGCTCAGCACGACGAAGCCTTCTCCCTGTTTCGGCTTGAAGCCGGCGGCGAGGCGCTTCAGTTCCGTCTTGAGGTCGGCGGCGGTCTTGACCGATTCCTTGCCGCCGTCGAAACGGACGACGAACTGACTGCGGTCGGGATCGTACATGCCGAGGATCGACGCCTGGGCGATCGCATCGGCGCCGCCGAGGCTGGCGGGGTGGTCGGGATTGCCTTCGATCTTAATCGGGCGACCGTCGTAGCTGGTGACGAGGAGGCCGCGGGCCGAGCCGCCGACATCGATGGCGGTCGCGTAGCTGCGGCTTTCGCCGTCGAGCGAGCCGGCGGGGCGCCGGGTGTACGGCAGGATCTTCTCCTGCTGCCAACGACAGGCCGCGCCGCCCAAACCGGCGAGCGCCAACGGCGCGCCCATCAGTTCAAGGAAGCGTCGCCGGGAAACCGGCTCCGATCCCTCTTCGGGCAGCGCCGACGCGAACTCGCGAGCCATGAACTCGCGGAACTCCGCCGTGCCTTCCAAGTCTTCGAGGCCGCGCCAGTATTTTTTCATCGGCGTTTCGTCACTGGTTTCCGTGGTCAACGGTGGCATGTGGAGCAATCCGTCGAGGGGTTGATGTCATACTGCTTGCGGATCTTCGCGCCGTACTCGGCGGGATCCCCCTCGGGCTTCCAATCGAGTTTGGTCACCAGCTCCCGGTCCCGCAGATTCGGTTCCGGGTTGCGGTGGCATTCCAAGCACCAGCCCATGCTCAGCGTCTTGACGGTACCGACCTTCTCGGCCTTGTCGATCCGGCCGTGGCACGAGACGCAGCTCACGCCCCGAGTGACGTGGGCGCTATGATTGAAGTAAACATAGTCGGGCAGGTCGTGGACTTTGATCCAGTCGACCGGCTTGTCGGTCGCCCAGCTCTCGCGGACCGGCGTCAGGACGGCGCTCTTGGTCTTGATGAGACTGTGGCAGTTCATGCACGTCTCGGTCGGCGGAACGGCGGCGTGGGCCGCCTTGTCGACCGTGTTGTGGCAGTAGCGGCAGTCCATGCCAAGCTGGCCGGCGTGCAGCGCGTGGCTGAACGGCACCGGCTGAGTCGGTTGATAGCCGACGTCGGTGGTCATCGGGGCGGCGCCGAACGCGATGAGGGTCATCGCGTAAGCGGGCAGGAACAAGACCGCCGCCAGCGCCGTCGCGCGAAACCGGTTGAGCCACTTCGGGAAGAGTGCGTCGTTCATCCTCGGGCCACTTCAGGGTTTCCAGTGTAAGGGTCGTCGGTGGTTCCGCCCGCCGACAAAGCGGTGGAAACGGCGGAGATCGCGGCCTTCGCGGCCCTGCGGTCGCCCCGCGTCATTCCGGGGCGAGCTTTTGCAGTTTGCGTTGCAAGGATCGCCGGTGGATTCCCAGGCGGCGGGCCGCCTCGGAAATGTTGCCGCCGCAGTCGGTCAGCACACGGTTGATGTGCTCCCACTCGGCCCGAGCCAGCGACGGCGCCTGGTACTCGGCCGGTGTCGCGGTCAGCGGGGGCACGTCGTCCCGAGCGAACGCGGCGATGACGTCGTCGGCGTCGGCCGGCTTCGAGACGTAGTTCGTCGCACCCAACCGCATCGCGTCGACCGCCGCCGCGATGCTGCCGAAGCCGGTCAGCACCACCACCTTGGTCGAGGCGTCGTTCTCTTTCAAATCGCGCAGCAGCTCCAGGCCCGATCGGCCCGGCATCCGCATGTCGACCACCGCGAGTTCCGGCGAGTCGGCCCGCGCTTCCGCCATCGCCTCGTCGTAGTTCGACGCGATTCGGACGATGTAGCCCCGGCTGGTGAACGCCTTGGCCAATCGCTCGCGCAGCGTTTCGTTGTCGTCGACGATGAGCAGGGTCGGCCGATGGTCTTCGGTCGCCTTCCATCGTCCTTCAGACTCCAACATCTGTTCG
>JBOFFD010000458.1:0-1717 GCA_051648425.1 Planctomycetia bacterium | reverse complement strand
CCTTGCAGCGTCCGCCCTTTCCACAGCACCAGCATCGCCAACGGCTCGATGGCGTAGGTGAACAGCACCGAGTAGACCCAATAGACGATCCAAAACGTGACGACGATCGGCAGCAACACCAGCACCCCTTCGACCAGCCGCAGGCGCGTTCGTCGCCAGAAGTCGACGACGGCCGGCGCGCCGGGCGAAGCGGGTGAGTCGGGCGGTTGCACGTCGGCGGCCTGGTTCGTCATGGCGGATTCCTCCGTGGGCTGGAACAACGTCCGTTCGTGGCGGTCCTTCCCCCCTTCCTACAATGGGCACCAGACGACGGCGCGGCGATCGTTTCATCGTTCCGCCGTCGTGGAACTTGGGTCTGGCGACGCATGGACGGAAAAAAAATGGCGATCGTTCATCACAAACCGACGGTCGTCGCGGCGGCGGGCAACAAGCCGAAGGTCATTGAGGAGTTCATCGGCCGGGTGAACTCCGGGACCGACGACCTCAGCATCGCCCGCATGCGCAGCCCGTCGGGGTGGGTCGAGCCGGGCCAGACGCCCGAATTCGACGAGTACACCCTGGTGCTGTCGGGCCTCTTGCGGGTGACGACCAAAACCGGCGTGGTGGACGTCCGCGCGGGGCAGGCGGTGACGACCCCCTGCGGCGAATGGGTGCAGTACAGCACCCCGGGACCGGACGGCGCCGAGTACATCGCCGTCTGCCGGCCCGCCTTCCACCCGACGACCGTCCATCGCGACGAATAGTTCTCGAACCCGAACGAGGTGAAGTATGGGATCGGTGATCGGCGAAGCGCTGGAGTCGGCGCTCGACGCCCGGCCGTTGACCGGGCGGTCGGTGTTGATGTTCGTCGGCGATATCTACGAAGACCTCGAGCTGTGGTACCCGAAGCTGCGGCTGGAAGAAGCCGGCGCCAAGGTGGTGGTGGCGGGCGACAAGGCCGGCGCGACCTACGCCGGCAAACATGGCTACCCCTGTAAGGCCGACGCCAATTACCGGGAAGTTCGCGGGTCCGACTTCGACGGCCTGGTCGTTCCCGGCGGCTTCATGCCCGACAAGCTGCGCCGCGAGCCGGCGGTGCTGGACCTGGTCCGGCACTTCGCCTCGGCCGGCCGGCTGGTGGCGGCCGTCTGTCATGGCGGTTGGATTCCGATTTCGGCGGGGGTGTACCGCGGGGTGCGCGTCACCGGGTCGCCCGGCATCAAAGACGACCTGGTGAACGCCGGCGCCCATTGGGAAGACGCGGCGGTGGTAATCGACCGCCACTTCGTTTCCAGCCGCAAGCCCGACGATCTTCCCGAATTCTGCCGCGGCATCTTGAAGGTGATGACGTCGGCCTGACTCCGGTTCAAACCAGCCCCCCGCCCCGGAGCGAACGGCGCCGGCGGATCATTGCGACCCGGCGACGGCGGTCCGGCGAACCGACACGGTTGGAAACAGCTTGACGGATTTATTATCTGGCTGATACTTGAATCGTCGCCCGGGGCCTGCTCTTTACCTTAGTCTGAATCGACGACCGATGCCAAGGGCATGGTCGCCGCGGGACGATCGGCGTTTCTTCAAGTTCGAGCGGCGCCCGCAGGTGGACGTGGAACATGAAACTACTCCTGATTCCACTTGCCGGGGGCAACCCCATCGAAGTCGCCAAGCCGTTGCTTTTGGTCGGCCGGCAGTCGCTCTGCGACTTGCACCTCGACCATAAAACCGTCTCGAAGCAGCA
>JBOFFD010000457.1:0-4128 GCA_051648425.1 Planctomycetia bacterium | reverse complement strand
GCACGGTGCAGGGGCTTTGGCGGTCGAAGTCGAGCGTTTGCGGCACATACCCCAGCCGGCGGCGGGCGTCGGCCGGCGTGAAGACGACCCGCCCCGTGTAGGAGGTCAACCCAAGGATGGCGTACAACAGCGAAGTCTTGCCGGCGCCGTTGGGGCCGATGATCGCCGTCACGCTGCGATGCGGAACGACCGCCGAAACGTTCTCCAGAACGCGCACTCCGTCGCGTTGCACGGTCAGGTTTTCGAGCCGAATCGCATCCGCCACGTCGTTGAATCCTCGACCGGAAAAGGTTCAACAATTTTATACGGTTTCCCAGCCCGATGGTTCGGCGATTCGCGCCGAATCGGCGCCTGTCGGCTTGTAACGAACCGGTCGACCGGCTATTCCAAGCCCCGCTCGACGCGACGCAACCGACAGCATCCGCACCACCGAACCTTCACCGCCGACCGTTCGACGAAACAACGACGTTTTCGTGCATTCGACCTCCGCGGGCGTCCGATACGCTCGATGCCGGGGTCGGAAGCCGGCGCGTCGTTGCGGAAGACGACCGTTCTTTAACGAACGGCCGTTCCCCGAAAAACTAGACGCGCTTTGCTTCCGCAACTTTGAACCCATCACCACCCGGCGCCGCAGGTTTCGTCGGCCGTCGCCGACCCCTGCACCGACCTCGACCGGCGCATGGCCCGTCGCGCGCTTCCGCGCGCTTCGGGCGTGGAGACTTCGATGATGCGGACTTCGGGAGCAGCCGGTGCGGCGCTGATCGCGCTCATGGTACTCGGCGGCGCGGCGAGCGGAGCGACGGACGGACCGATCGCATGGCGGACCGACTACGCCCGCGCGTACCAGGAGTCGCAGTCGACCGGCAAGCTGCTGCTTGTCAGCGTCCACGCCACCTGGTGCGGCCCGTGCATCAAACTTCAGAACACGACGCTGCGCGATCCGTCGCTCGCTCGGGCCATCAACGACCACTGCATTCCGCTTAGTTTGGACGGCGACGAAAACAGCGCGCTCGTCGCCAAGTTGAACGTGCGGGCCTTTCCGGCGCAAATCTTCTACTCGTCCACCGGCCGTAAAGTCGGCGAGATTTCCGGCTTCGTCGACGCCGCCACGTACGCCCAACACCTGCAACAGGCGGTGGCGTCCGCCGGTCCGGCGCGGTCGGCCGGTCAGTACGCACAGGCCGCCCGCCCCTCGCCCGCGGCCAGCACCTTCACCGCCGCGTCGCTGGGTCGGGGCGCCCTCGAAAACGCCTCGGCCAATCGACGCATTCCGGCGCTGACCAACCAAACCGTTTCAGCGCCGACGTCCGGGGCCGCCGAGCCGTGCCGCGCCGATCTACCGTTGGCCTTGGAGGGGTATTGTCCGGTAACGATGGTCTCGCGAGCGGAAATGGTGGTCGGCGCGCCGCAATACTGTTCGTCGTACCGCAGCCAGCGGTTTCATTTCGCCGGCGCCCGCGAGCAACAACTGTTCGTCGGCGAGCCGCGCCGCTACTTGCCGGCCGAGAGCGGTCAGTGCGTCGTGGCGTTTTCCGAGGAAGGCGTCTGGCGGCCGGGCGTTCTTCGCTTCCCGGCCATCTTCGGCGACCAGTTGTTCTTCTTCTCCGACGACGCCCGCCGCCGTCGCTTTCTGCTCGACCCCGAACGCTACGTCGACGGCGCCGGCCGAGCGGTCCGCGACCCCGTCGCCGCCAATCCCCGATCGAATCCGGTGCGTTGAAACGGCACCGGGACGACGCTCAGTTCTCTGTAGCGATCGACCGCGGCACGCCGTCCGCCGGGTCGAGCACCAGCAGAAAAGCCTTCCGTTCGTCCCAAGCCTCAAACCCTTCGCTCACGTAGAGCAACCGGGCCGGCTGATTGCGGGCGTCGACGGCAAGGTTCACCACCTCGGCCTTCAGTTCGCCGGCCAGCCGAAGCACGAACCGCACCAGTTCGCGGCCGTAACCTTTGTGCCGCTTTTCCGGCGGCACGCCCAGGTACACGATTTCCAGCGCGGCGTCGTCGGGTTGGTGGGCCGCCAACACCACGCCGACGGTCTGCGCGCCGTCCTTGGCGATTCGCCAATGCTGCGTCCCCGAAGTCCCCTGCGAACTATGGCTTTCCAACACTTCCTCGAACGTCCGCAGTCCTGCCAACTCGGGGCAGTCGAGACTGTCGCCGTACGTCTGCTTCAGCAACTCGATGAAGGACGCGCGTTCGGCGGCGTCGTAGGGTTCGTAGGTCAACTCCAGAAACGCCGGCGCGTAGACCGGCTCGGCCACCGGTCGTTTCATGTAGACGAGGTCGGTGAGCAAAGCGAAGCCGTGCTCGCCGAAAAGCGGCGCGAGGTACTGTTCCTCCTCGCCCAAAATGATCTGCGCGAACCGGGCCTTCTTCTCGGCCGAGTACCGGCACACTTCTTGGCAAAGACTGTCGTAGGCGGCGGCGCGGTCGCGCGCGTTAAGCTGCGCCGCCGTTTTCGGGGGCATCAGCAGCACGACCCGCCCCTCGGCCGGCAACGCCAGCATCGCGGCGGAAACGCCGCGCGAGGTCGGAACCACGTGCATCCCGGCCAGGTCGATCTTGCCCGCTTTTGCGGCTTCAAGAACCGCCCGCACCTGCTGCGTCCGTTCCTCTTCCTCGAGTTCCTGATAGAGTATCGCCAACGCCGAGGCGTAGTCGGCCGGCGGACACACCGCGGCCTGCCCCGACGCCCCCCCACCGTTCGACAGCCAGTTGAACATCACCGCTCCCCGTTATTCGACGGCCGTCGGCGTCCGACCGATCAACTCGGCCAGTTTCGCCCCGGGATCGTCCGCACGCATGAACGTTTCACCTACCAGAATACCGTCCACGCCGGCGGCCTCCAATCGTTCCACGTCGGCCCGCGTGCTAATGCCGCTTTCGCTCACCAATCGTCGATCCGAGGGAATCGCCTGCCGTAAGTCCAAGGTGTGTTCCAAGCGGGTTTCAAACGTCCGCAGATTTCGATTGTTGACGCCGACGAGCCGCGTTCCGCTGGCCAACACGGCGGGTAAGTTGCTCGGCTCGTAAAGTTCCACCAGCGGGGTCATGCCGTAGTCGAAGATCGTGGCCGTCAGTTCCGCCAACCGTTCCGGCGACAAGCACTCGGCGATAAGCAAAACCGCCGCCGCACCGGACATTCGCGCCTGCAAAATTTGAACTTCGTCCAAGACGAAGTCTTTCCGCAGCAGCGGAAGGTCGACCGCCGCCCGCACGTTGCGGAGGTCTTCAATCCGCCCCTGAAAGAACGGTTCGTCGGTCAAGACGCTGATCGCCGCCGCGCCGTTTCGCGCGTAGCTTCGCGCGATCGCCGGCGGATCGAAGTTCGGCCGCAGCACCCCAGCCGACGGCGACGCCTTTTTGATCTCGGCGATCACCCGGATGCCGTCGGCGGGGTCCATCGCCGCGAAGAAGTCGACCGACGCCGGCGCCGTTCGGGCTTGCTCCGCCCAACCCTCGGCTTCCGCCCGCCGCCGCAGATCGGCGATATCCAGCCGTTTCCGCTCGACGATCTTCGCCAACACGTCGTCCATCGACCGACCCATCCTCCGCGCCGTCTCATCGACGCCCTCGCGTCCGACGAACCGCCTTTTCGGTTGTAGAATAATGGTCGCGGAGCGGCCGGTCCCGCCCGATCAAGTCTTCACCGAAAGGCGGCCCGCCATGTCGACGTTCGACGTCATCGTTTTGGGCGCGGGCGGCGTCGGCGCCGCCGCTTGCGACCACCTCGCGCGGCGCGGCGTCCGTGTTTTAGGCATCGACCGACACCGCCCACCGCACGGCTTCGGCAGCACCCACGGCCAAACCCGCATGATCCGCCAAGCCTACTTCGAGCATCCCGACTACGTTCCGCTGCTTCAACGGGCCTACACCCTTTGGGACGATCTGTCTTCGCGGGTCGACCGAAAACTCTTTCATCGCCGCGGCGTGTTGGAAGTGGGCGCCGCCGACGGCGAGGTGATCTCCGGCGTGCGCGAACGCGCCCGACGCCACGGCCTCGCCCTGGAAAACCTGTCGACCGACGAAGTCCAACGGCGGTTTCCCGGCTTCCGCGTCCCCGACGGCATGACCGCCGTTTTCGAGTCGAACGCCGGCTACCTGATGGTGGAAGACGCGGTGGGC